>JABXKD010000018.1:0-295 GCA_013375475.1 Promethearchaeota archaeon | reverse complement strand
AGAGAAATACAGAAACTTATATAAAAACTCTCCTAATGCAGTAGTGTTAACAGATAAAAACGGAGTAATCTTGGATATTAATTCGTCAGCTGAGAGAATTTTAGGTTACAGCAAAAGTGAGTTGAATGGGAGAAATTATATCGAATTCAACATGGTTACCCCAGACCAAATAACAGTAATTAAAAAAATGTTCAAGCAAGTTCTTAAGGGTGTAAAACAAAAACATATAGAGCTTCAGATAAAAAAGAAGAATGGCAATTTGATATGGATACTTTTTCAAAGTTCAATGGTAAAG
>JABXKD010000189.1 GCA_013375475.1 Promethearchaeota archaeon | reverse complement strand
ATATTGCTGATATCATGTTTTATAACAACTTCCAATATATCATAAGACAATATATCTAACATTATAATAATGATTATTAATTGTTATTAATCCACAGCACAAAATAATTTCAATTTTTTATAAATTGTTCTAATAAAAAAATGAAAAATTTTTACCTCCTGAAAATAAAAAATAAAAGGAATAATAAGAAATGAATTTAAGAGAAAATGGAATACAACAATCTTTAATTCAGAAAGAAAATTATCAGATTGAATTGCCGCATCAGAAAAATGAAAAAGAAGAAAATATCGTTATTCTTGCATCACATTACGACTCACGAGCCAAAGCTACTAAGGATGACTCGAATCCTGATGATCCCGTGCCAGGGGCTAATGATGGCGCAAGTAGCTGTGCTGTTTTGATTGAACTTGCTAAAATCTTTTATGGTAGAAGAGAGGATTTGGATTGTCAAATTTGGTTTCTCTTTTTTGATGCAGAGGATCAAGGTAGAGATGATGGAGGATATGGAATTGATGGCTGGGGTTGGTGCGAAGGTTCAACGGAATTCGTAGATGATCTTGACAGCTTTTACGATTCAGAAGAAGAAGATTTTGATTGTATGATACTATTAGATATGGTGGGAGGTAATGGGCTCCAGTTTATAAAAGAAGAACACTCGACATCAACACTGTTAGATGAAATTTTTGAAAATGGACGACAATTGGGTTTTTATAGAGAATTTCCACTACTTTCCATTTCGAGTTCTGTTTT
>JABXKD010000188.1 GCA_013375475.1 Promethearchaeota archaeon | reverse complement strand
CGTAATCAGAAAAGACGGTATTTTGCATGACTATTACCATAAACTTATTGATAATGGAATGCTCCGCATGAAAGCGTTAATCGCTGTTATGCGAAAGCTTTTAAAAATTATTTTTTCTCTGGCACGAAACAAAACCTTTTATATGCCGGAATATTCTTTAAAAAAGGTTGCATAGGTTGTACTGGATATAGGCGGGTGAGATTCTCAGTGGCAATATTAAGGCGATCCCGAAGTTTCGGGACGACCTTCGACATGAGCCTAACATAGAACTCCCCGCTTATGCCTGAGCTCCTATTAAGTAAGATTAGAGCTCATAATATTAAAAAAATAATGAGACTCTCTAAACTACCAGAACTGGGCTAGGCTATACCGGTACAAAATATATAAATATTAAAAATATTCTTGACTATTATAAACCAGATTGCCACGTCGCTTCGCTCCTCGCAATGACATGGGGGAGCATGATTGCCACGTCGTCCTGACTAATCGAGACTCTTGGTAATGACATTTTGTTTTTTAAATTTTAGTAATACATCCGATTTTTTTGGAAATTATTGTTATTATATTGCAATTTTCAGGTAATTACTTATACTTTCCAACAACGATGAATTCATCATTTTTCCAGTTTTTCTGAGGGAATTCCTCTTTGATTGACCCATCTTTCGCTCTATAAACAAGTCTTTCTATGCCTGCGTTTATTATAAGTCTAATGCATACCACACATGGGAAAGCATCACAGTATGTGTTTTCT
>JABXKD010000187.1 GCA_013375475.1 Promethearchaeota archaeon | reverse complement strand
GAAACTTGGAATGGGAAAGGATATCCAAATGGGCTATCTGGAGAGCAAATATCTAAAGAGGCTAGATTGATTGCTTTGGTAGATACATATCAGGCACTTATTTCTACTAGACCTTACCGCAAAAAGCTTAGAAAAGAAGAAGCAATAAAAGAGTTGCAAAAGGAATCAGGGAAGAAATTTGACCCTAAAATGGTGCAAGATTTTTTGCAAACATTGCTTTAAATTATCCTAAAAAAGTGCATTTTTATTTCTTAAAACTAAACAAAAGGAAATTGTCCACAAATTATAGAAAAATGACTTACGGTAATTTATTATACTAAAACGAAGTCATCTGCAACAAGTTAAGCCCTTTGGCATTTTGCTGAAGGGCTTTTTTATTAAAAGAAGGATTTTTAGAAGATTCGTAGTATAATGAATATACAAAAATTATATTACTGATAATTAACAAATTACTTTCTAAAATATGCCAATTTGCAAGCATAAACGAAATAAGTTGGTTATTTTAATTTAAGCGGAATAGAGCCGGGATGGTTTATGTAATTTTTCTTTATGTCAAAATATTATAAATAAAGAAAAGGAGGAGAACTCATGAATAATACTCGGTTAAGAAAAACTTTATCAATCCTAAATTTATTAGGCTTTCTCGGTATGGTTTTCGTAAACTATCTTGCTGTCACCCTTCCTTTAAATAACAAAACAACCGGTGAGTTATCTGATCAGTACCCTAACTTGTTCGTTCCGTCAGGATTTACTTTTT
>JABXKD010000186.1:313-760 GCA_013375475.1 Promethearchaeota archaeon | reverse complement strand
ATTGTCTTATCTGCTTTCTTAGCTAAATCAGAAATGAGGTCCTTAACCATTCTCGCTGCTGCAGGATCTAGATTAGACGTAGGCTCATCCAAAAAAAGAATCTTGGGATCCTGAATTAATGCTGCACACAAACATACCTTTTGCTTCATACCACGAGAATATCCCTCAAGCAAGTCGTTTTCCCTCCCCTCAAGGTCGAATATATCAAGAAGTTCATCAATACGACTAGATATAGTTACTTTCGGTAAATAATACAATTCGCCAATGAATTCCAAGAACTCTTTAGCAGTTAATTTTGAGTATAATCCAGGTGATTCTGGTAAAAATCCACAGATCATCTTCACATCATTGGCTTGAGTGAGAATATTATACCCTCCTACTAAGGCTGTACCATTTGAGGGGGAAATAATAGCATTTAACATCCTGACGGTTGTAGTTTTACCCGCT
>JABXKD010000186.1:0-303 GCA_013375475.1 Promethearchaeota archaeon | reverse complement strand
CCTAATAGACCATAAGTAGTACCATATGTGATCTCAATATTTAAGTCTTTTACGGCTACAATATTTCCAAAAATCTTTGTGAGATCTTTGGTTGCTATTGCTAATTTTTCCATTTTGTTTTTTACACTTCCATTTTTTTTTTTTTTTTATATTTCTTTAATTTTCAGCTTCTTTCTCGAATAAATCCTCAAACTCTATTCCTAATCCCATTGCAATTTTAACTAATAAACTATCGTTAAAACTTGAGGTTAGCTCTTCGTCATCTATTTCGCTCAAAGAAGCTAGTTTTTCGAGTTTGAGACC
>JABXKD010000185.1 GCA_013375475.1 Promethearchaeota archaeon | reverse complement strand
CATTATTCTTTAATTTATCCATGATACTTAACTTATTCTTTTCCATCATTACCTCCCCTCCTTCTTTGACATTATTTCCATAAAAATATCTTGCAGTGATAATTCAGGTTGGTGAAAACTATATAGAATAGCTTTATTTTTAACAAGCATTTGAGGTATAAGTTCTCGCAGTTTTTCAGGATCTTTAGGAATGATATGAATTTTTCCATCTATGTCATCAATTCGAATACTGGTAATATATTCTTCGTCCTTTAAATGTTTCAGAAATTTTTCATTCATATTGGTGTCTAAAATAAAGAGATTGCTTATGAAACCCTTTTTAATGTTTCTGATAGTATCTGAAATAACTATTTTACCTTGATCAATCATAGTTACATCTTCGCACATTTGTTCAATTTCAGATAAAATATGACTTGAAACAAAAACGCTTACATCAAACAAGCTTTTAATTTTTTGTATTACATCTGCTCTTCCAAGTGGATCTAAATTAGCTGTAGGTTCATCGAGTATTAAGACTTTAGGATCGTGAATTAATGCTGCAGCAATGCCAACCTTTTGTTTCATCCCTCCTGAATATGTTCCAATTTCTTTCTTTCGAAATTCAAAAAGATCAAAAAAATCTAATAATTCCTGAGCTTTTATTCTGGCTTCTTGCTTTTGCAAACCTCCTAATTGTCCCATGTATAATAAATAATCCTCTCCCGTCATATCATCATAGAAAACAGGGTCTTGAGGTAAAAAACCAATTATTTGCTTAGCCGTAACT
>JABXKD010000184.1 GCA_013375475.1 Promethearchaeota archaeon | reverse complement strand
AGGCAACCCCAGGGACGCCGTAGTCATCGCTGTATTTACCCCATAAGGAGGAAATATGAGCAAAGTCAAAGAAGCACTCGAAAAGGAAAAGACCAAAGAGGGACTCCCCAAAGATGCCTTCGCCATCATCGGCGACCCGCATGATCCTGGCACCTGGAAGCTCCCCCATCACACCAGGGCCATCTTTAGAGCTCTCCAGGGTCGGCTCGATATCGAGAAGACCGTGGACTGGGACCGCATGCCGGCTGCCGTCGCCGCCCTCAGCCCTGGCGGTTACCGCGGGGAGAGGGTCCATGCCTCCGAGGAGGACATCATCAAAGCCGCCCGGCATTTAGCCAGGCATTATGAGGCAGCGGGCAAGTCCGTCCCCGACACCCTGGGCGCCCTGATTTGACATGTGTCATGACACATGTCATTGCGAGGAGCGAAGCGACGTGGCAATCCCTCACGAAAAGAGGGGAGAGATTAAACACGTCGTGGGAGAAGGAGTCGCAAAAACAAAAACAGGGGCTTTCCTGAGCCTCTCAGAGCTCTTCTACTGTCATTGCGATTCCTTCAAGAGAAGGACGAAGCAATCTCGAAGGATAAGGAGTGAACATGGCACAACAACAGAATCCTTCCAACGGAAGGACTAACCCCGACTTGGTGACCGTTTTCTGCAACTTTTTCCGGGCTGCCACCAGACCCGCTGTCACCATCATCTTTGCCGCCGTCATCGCCCAGGTCGTCATCGACAGAATTGATGCCCCCCAGTGGTTCCTGGGCT
>JABXKD010000183.1 GCA_013375475.1 Promethearchaeota archaeon | reverse complement strand
GCTAAACAATAACGAGCCCTTCGGCCTTTTGCTGCAGTTCTTTTTATATTTTTTTAAATCCTCATATTTAGATATTGCTTTAATATTGAAGAATTAACTGATTTAATCTAATGTTTTCGGTTGCAATATTCCCCTTAAAAGCTCTGAAGCTGTCCACCAGGGGGAGCCAGACAATTTCAAGCCCTTTTAAATTTTCCTAAAGACTATTTTTCTCCAATATTTTATAAATCTAATCTTTAAATATTGCTCTAATATTGAAGAATTAACTGATTTAATCTAACATTTTCAGTTGTAATATTTCCCTTAAAAGTTCTGAAAGCGTCCAATAGGGGGAGCCAGACAATTCCAAGCCCTTTGGCCTTTGCTGAAGGGCTTTTTTATTGGGATTCTTTTAAAAAAGAAGGATTTTAAAAAATTATGTGGTATTAATAAGTCAGACAGAACTCAATAAATAAATTTTTTTATAGAAATCATGAATCGTAAAATTTCTTACACCAATTTAATTAATTCTCTGTAGTAATTGATTGTATGTCTAATTTAATTAGATAGAAATCGATGATTACCTTCTATCACCTGTTAGTTCTGGAAATTATCCTTTTCGAAGATTTAATAATAAGTTGAGGTGCATATTATTTTGTTAATATCTTATAAGGAAGGATATTGGTGACATAAAATGGTAAAAAAAGATATAAAGCAGACAGTGCAAGAACTTCTTGTTCAGGCGGATATTAAAATTAATGGAAAAAGGCCCTGGGATATAAAGGTCATTA
>JABXKD010000182.1 GCA_013375475.1 Promethearchaeota archaeon | reverse complement strand
GGTCGAAGGTGCCGACAAGCTGCTGCGTCTGGTTCTGGATGTAGGTGGGCCGGAAAAGAGCGTTCTTGCCGCCATAGCCAAGGCGTATAAGCCGGAAGAGCTGACCGGCAAAATCGTAATCTATCTGGCCAATCTGAAACCCAGACAGATGAGGTTCGGCCTGTCCGAAGGTATGATCCTGGCGGTGGGCACCGGCGGAAAAGACATCTTTATGCTATCAGCCGACACCGGAGCAAGACCCGGACAAAAAGTGCTGTAATGAAGTGGCTCCTGAAAAAAAGCCCTCATCATCAATGTCATTGCAAGCGATAGCGAAGCAATCTCAAGGTATCGTGTTACAAAAAGTTACAACATGAGATTGCCACGTCGCTTCGCTCCTCGCAATGACTATGAAAAAATTAGGGAATTACCATTTGTGCTGTAGTATTATTTCTGTTGGTGTGCGAAAGTTTATAAATATTCGACATCAAGCGTGTGTGGTAATTTTCCCAGAGGACAGTCGGCGCATCTGGCTTTTGGCCTGCAGAATTCTTTACCCACTCTTACCAGTAATGCGTGGTACTCATTGAAAAGCTGTATATCCTGCGGCAGAGACAACTCGAACAATTCTCGTAACTGTTCGTAATCAGCGTCCGGCCCGATTAATCCGTGCCGGAAAACAATTCGGGCAGTGTAGGCGTCCACGACGAAAATGGGTCTGTCAAAGGCGTAAAGTAAAATCGAATCGGCGGTTTCGCGACCAACGCCCTTTATCGCCAAAAGCTCGGCCCTTAAT
>JABXKD010000181.1 GCA_013375475.1 Promethearchaeota archaeon | reverse complement strand
AAAACTAATAATATTTAGTTATAAATGGGGAAAATAACCTCTTGAAAGCCTTGTAATATAAGGCTTTCAAGAGAATAATGCGAGGATTGCTTCTACGAGTAAATTTTACCTTAACTGATGCTTTACCCCTCAAAAATGGCACTTTTTTAACTAAAATTCCATCATCTCAAAATCTGAAAGTGGCTATTTATAAAGATTTTAGGATTTCGGGGCGGTAAAAATAGGCCAAAAATGGGGGTCGTAATTGCTGATTTTTCGAAAATTGAAGTGCGTTTAAAGGCACTCTACGTGCGGTTAGTAAAAAAGAGGGGACAGTCTTCTTTTATCATCCCGTATTTATTGCAAGACAAAAAATAAAGTCTGTCCCCATTATTTTTTGAAACCCTTATAAAATAAGGGTTTCAAATGGCAGTAAATTTTCCAAAATTCTTCTTTTTCTGAAAAATAATTTATAAAAAGAAAAATGCCCTTCAGCAAAAAGCCAAAGGGCTTGAAATTGTCAGGCTCCCTTGCCCTTTTGGTTGATTAGAGTTATTTATTTTATAAATTAGTAATTATTTTTTATATCTTTGTATATAAAATTCGTTAGATTTAAAACTCTTTAACAAATAAAAAGCCTCTCTTGTTACTTTTCTGCAATTCACGTTATTAAGTTAACTGAATAATAAAATATAAGATTCTTTTTCAATGGTTTAGATAATCGCAATTATTATATTTCATATAATATATAGTACACATACAGTAAATTTTAAAAATCTTCTTTTGTTTGTTGGGAT
>JABXKD010000180.1 GCA_013375475.1 Promethearchaeota archaeon | reverse complement strand
CGGTGCTGAAGTTCCCACATAAAGATGGGTTTCTCCTAACACCCACGGAGCATCAATGGCATATGTAATGACTAAATCACCGTTAATTATGTCAACAGTTAACGTGCCCACGTCGATATCCTGATCGGCTTTTAAGGCAATAACATCAGCCGCTAAAGAAGTCATCGCAAATCCTGCTAGTATAAGAAGAACGATTGAGAGAACAATAAATCTTTTCATTTCTACTTTCCTCCTAAAATTTCAGATTTTGAACATTTTCAAGTTACACATGCAGTATGATTTGTTCTATCCATCTCACCTCCTTTAACCGACTTTGCAACTGAAACTTCGGAGGAAAAACAAAAAAAGCCGGCAGTCTGGCAATCTTGGCACTTAACCTGCTTTAGACCCATGACTTTGCGTCCTATCCTTTCGGATAGTTTGCCTTTATCAGTTTTTTGAAGTATTCTTTGAATATTTTTATCTTCTCATTGAAAGGGACATTGAGGGGCTGGTGTAGAACACCAGCCCCTGCTAAATATTTAGTCTACTGGATAGAACCGGACTTTAACCAGCTTATTGCCGTGATTGTCGTACTGCCAGAAGTATGCTGCATTTTTATAATCTTCATCCGCTTCTAAAAGACCCAGATAAGTAAACACCCACATGTCGTTACCATATTCGGTATCAAAGTAGAAGAGATCCGTTGCATCCTGCCATCCAAATTTCTTCTTAACATTTAGAGTTCCTAGTTTACACATTACATACTCGATTTTAGTGTCCACAATATCATAATATCTA
>JABXKD010000017.1 GCA_013375475.1 Promethearchaeota archaeon | reverse complement strand
GTGCCGATATCATTTTTACTTCAGGAGCGACAGAATCGAATAATTTAGGTATAATCGGAGCTGCAATGAGACAAAAAAAAAAAGGGAATCATATAATTATTTCTGAAATAGAGCACATCTCGATCTTAAATATTGGCAAGTATCTTGAAAAAGAAGGATTTCGATTTAGCAGAGTTCCTGTAGATCGGTTTGGTATTGTCCGATTAGACAAACTTGAAAGGTATATTACCGACGAGACGATTCTCATTTCAATATCTACTGCGAGTAATGAAGTTGGTTCAGTACAACCAACAGCTGAGATAAGTAAACTTGCTCAAGAAAAGGGAATTTTATTCCATACTGACGCAGTAGCAAGCGAAAGCGTTCTTCCTATTGACGTTCAAAAAGTTCCAATCGATCTTATCACACTCTCATCAAACGATATTTATGGACCGAGGGGAGTTGGAGCACTTTACCTGAAAAAAGGAGTGAGAGTAAATCCTATAATAATTGGGGGCGGGCAAGAGAGAGGGTTTAGGTCAGGCTCAGAAAATATTCCAGGGATCGTAGGATTTGCAAAAGCTGCTGAAATCATGAAAGAAGAAATGCCAACTGAATCAGAGAAGTTGAAAAAATTAAGAGACAAACTTATCAAAAACGTTTTAGAAACAATCCCTAAATCGTATTTAAACGGGCACCCTGAAAAAAGGACCCCTCACAACGCACATTTTAGATTTGATTATATTGAAGGAGAATCGTTAATTCTTACGCTAAAAGAAAACAATATTGCCGCCGCTACTGGTTCAGCGTGTAGTTCAAAAACATTAGAACCATCCCACACACTAATTGCTATGGGACTTCTTCACGAAGAAGCGCATGGAAGTCTATTAGTTTCTTTGGGTAGAACAACTCGTGAAACTGACATAGATAAACTTTTAGAAGTATTACCGGATCAAGTAATAAGATTGAGAAAGTTGTCGCCTTTAACGCCTTCTGATTTTTTCAAGAAAAATGAAGAGGTGAAATAATAATATGAAATCTACACAATATTCAGATAAAGTTTTAGATCATTTCAAAAATCCACGTAATGTGGGTGAAATAGAAGATGCAGATGGGGTCGGTCAGGTTGGGAATCCAGTTTGTGGAGATCTTATGTGGATCTATTTAAAAGTTGGTAAAAATGACGCCGGAGAGGAGATAATTGATGATATTAAATTTAAAACATTTGGTTGTGGATCAGCAGTTTCTACATCTTCAATGATAACTGAGATGGCAAAAGGAATGACTCTTGACGAAGCTTATAAAATATCGAGACAAGACGTAGCTGATGAATTAGACGGGCTTCCGCCGATTAAAATGCATTGTTCGAATCTAGCAGCTGATGCTTTACAAGCGGCAATTAATAATTACCGCTTAGGTACGACTCCAGAAGTAGAAATTGCTACTTCATGTCAAATAGGTGTTCGAGTGATATTAGGAATAGAAAAGTTTTTTGGAAAAGGAGTTTACGATATCGTTCCAGCAGATTTGGAGGAACTTAGAGAAAAAAGAATCCTTGTAGTTGACTCGGGAGATGCTTCCTTAGAACTCGCAATGAAATTAACAGAATACACTGGAAGAGTAATTTTAGTAACAAATGCTAAATCTATCCCCGGTAACGTCGAATTAAGGAAGAAACTTAAGCATTCGGATGTTAAAATATTACATGAAGCAGATCTTATCGAAGTTCACGGAGAACTGGACGAAGTTGAAAAGGTAACAATACACGACAACGACGAAGACGAGAATTACGAGCTTTTCGTGGATGTCGTAATCATTTTAGATTATAGAGGCTAATTTTTTTCAATATATTTTCTTATTTTTTATACTTGTATTTTATAATCGTTATTGTTTTTATCAAGTTCAAAAAAGTAAATTTTTAGTTCTTAGATTATTCAATACATCATAAGAACGCTCTTTAAATGGAATAATGAATTTTGAAAATTATAAGTAGTGATTATATAACTAAAAAAATGTATGAGTAGATTCTAAAATGAAAAAAGTAATCATAGTTGGTGGAGTAGCTGGCGGAGCTTCAGCTGCCGCGAGACTGAGAAGATTAAGAGAGGATTTAGAAATAACTGTCCTTGAAAGAGGCCCATTTGTTTCTTTTGCAAACTGTGGTTTACCTTATTATGTTGGTCAGGTAATAAAAGAAGAAGCACGGTTAAAACTTATGACTCCAGAGAAATTTCTCGATCGATTTAATATAAATATTAAAATAAACCACGAAGTAAAAAGCATTGATAGAATTAATAAAAATATAACCGTTGAAAATTTAAAAGACGGGAATACAATACAATTAGATTACAATTATCTTATCCTTTCTCCTGGAGCATCTCCGATTGTTCCTCCTTTCACAGGGATGAACGATGTTCCGGTTTTTACCTTAAGAAATATCCCCGATTCTAATAAAATTATATCTCATATAGAGAGGAATAACGTTAAACATGCGACAGTGATCGGAGGAGGATTTATTGGCTTAGAAATGGCAGAAAATCTTAGGCATCGTGGGATTAAAGTAAAGGTTACGGAAATGCTTGACCAAGTCATGGCTTCTTTAGATAAGGAAATTGCTCAGTTCGTGCACCAAGAATTACTCCTAAACGGCGTTTGTTTACAGTTAGAAGATCCAGTAGATTCTTTTGAAGTTAGCAGCGAAGGATTCAATTATGTAATCACTAAGAGTGGGGGGAGAATTAAAACAGATATGATAATACTAGCTATTGGCGTAAAACCTGAGAATCAGTTAGCTGAAGAAGCAGGATTAGATATTGGTCCTAAAGGTCATATTATTGTAGATGAGCAAATGAGGACATCTGATCCTTCAATATTTGCTGTTGGAGATGCCATTCAGATTAAAAATTTCGTTACAAAAAAACCAACTGGAGTACCATTAGCAGGACCAGCTAATAAACAAGGTAGAATTGTCGCTGATGTCATAGCTGGGCGCAACTCAAGGTATAATGGAGTGTTAGGTGCTTCTGTCGTCAAAGTATTCGATTTAACCGTTTCTTCAGTTGGATTAAATGAAAAAGAATTAAATAAAACTGAACTAAAATATGAAAAAATATATGTTCATCCTAATAACCACGCTGGATACTATCCTGGAGCAGTGCCTATAACTTTAAAACTCATCTTTGAAAATCCAAATGGAAGAATTCTTGGAGCACAAGCAGTAGGAGGCTCGGGAACAGAAAAAAGAATTGATGTAATTTCCACCGTTATGAAATTTGATGGAACTGTTTTTGATTTAGAGGAACTTGAGCTTACATACGCACCTCCGTATGGTTCTGCCAAAGATCCTGTGAATATGGCTGGTTTTGTTGCATCAAATGTGCTTAAAGGTGATATGCCTATCTGGCATTGGAACGAATTAGCCAAAATACAATCAAATAATAGTATTATCCTCGATGTTCGAACAGCTGATGAATATGAAATTGGGACTATTGAGGGAGCAATAAATATAAGCGATTTAGAGTTAAGAAATCGACTGAATGAAATACCACAAAATAAGAATATTTATCTATTCTGTGAAGTAGGATTCAGAGCTTACCTTGCTACTAGGTTCTTAATCCAAAAAGGATATCAAGTTAAAAATTTAACTGGTGGATATAAACTCTATAAAACAGCTAAAGCTACAACTGAAGAAATAGCTGCTGAGTGCGGTGCATCCGAAGAAGTAATAGAAGAATTTATTGAAAAAAAACACAAGATAACCGAAGACTATATCGAAATAGATGCTTCTGGCTTAGCTTGTCCTGGTCCTTTAAATGCTCTTATAAAATCTCTTGAAATGTTGCCCGAGAATAAAAAGTTAAAAATATATGCTACAGATCCAGGATTTAAAGCCAGTGTTGAGGCATACGCAAAATTAAATGAAGCTGTTAAGTTATTAACGCTGGGAAAAGAAGAAGGAAAGTTAGTTGCCACATTAGAAAAAGGTATTGCAACACGCGAAGAAATTGAAGCGCCAGTGAAACTTGAGAAAAAGACTAGGAAACAAATAAGAGCTATAGGAGCACCTGCCTTATCAAATATAACTGCGAATGAACTATATGAGAGAATGGATTCAGGCGAGGTTCCAACAATTTTAATAGATGTAAGAACACCACAAGAGTATAAGGGAAGAACTGGACACATAAAAAATTCCAAATTGATACCCTTAGGCGAATTAATGCACAAAATTGATGCTTTAGAACAGTATAAAGATGAGGAAATTGTTGTAATTTGTCATAGTGGATCGCGCTCGATGATGGCAGCTCAACTCTTAGCTAGAGCAGGCTTCAAAGACGTCAG
The DNA here is from genome assembly GCA_013375475.1 of Promethearchaeota archaeon. Taxonomy (GTDB): domain Archaea; phylum Asgardarchaeota; class Lokiarchaeia; order Sigyniarchaeales; family SOKP01; genus SOKP01. The sequence goes on along the minus strand of JABXKD010000017.1, from coordinate 44,849 downwards.
AAATTTAACCGGTGGAATGATAATGTGGCACAGAAGTGGTTATCCTGTAGAAAATGGTGGTGTTAAAAGCACAAACTATTAATTTTAAAGAAATAATTAGTTTCACTTTACTTTTTAATGGATTCTAAAACATAATCTGTTACGTATTTAATTTCTTTTTCTGATTGAGTTTTATAATTTACATATCTAAAATTAAAAATGCATAATGGACAAGATGATGTGATCTCCTTAGTTTGGGTTTTTTCAAATATTTTTTTCCCAATTTTTATACTAATACTACTATCAACACCTCTAATTCCAGATCCAGCCCCACAACAAGGACAATCGTTATGATCTTCTGCTAACTCTTTTACTTCTATTCCACATTTTCTTAATAACGCTCTAGGTTCTGTATATAGAGGTCCGCTCTTAAATTTTCTTCCAAGTCTGCAAGGATCGTGATATGTAACGGATTTATTTAAAGGCGTTAAGTCAATTTTTTTCTTGTTTTCTAATTCATAAATAATATCAATAATGTGCCTTACATTTATATCATAATCTTTCAAATAAAGAGGGTAAACTTTATCGAAAGCATATAGACATCCACCGCAAGTAACGATTAAATTTTTTATTCCATTAGATTTAAAGAGTTCCAAATTCGTTTGAAATACTTTTTTGGAGAGATCTAAATTACCTGCTGAATATATATATTCTCCACAGCAAGGTTCACTTTTAAAAATCTTAAAATCGTAATTACACTCCTTTAGGATTTTATAAGCTGCGCTCGCACTCTCTTTTACCCGAAAGGAGGACATACATCCTAAAAACAATAATGTATCTGAATCTTTGTTTTCGTAAACTTCTTCATCTCTATATTCTTCAGGTAACCAATCTAAGCGCTCGTCTGGATTTCCATTTACAGAATTATCCTTTTCCATAATATCTTTAATGATTTTTTTATGAATAGGTAAAGGCGCTTTATTCTGCTCAACTAATTCCATTTTAGAGGAATGAATTATTTCAGATATCAAAATATTTTGTTGACAAACTAAATCACATAAAGCGCACAAAGTACACGTATATAATCCGATAATTTCTTCTTCAGATATTTCTTTATTTGTAAATATCTTTTCAGCAATTTTTAATCTCCCGTTCGGAGATTTTAATACATCATTTGATACCATAAAGGTATCACAATATTCCATACATGTTTTGCAATCTATACAAGCATCAACATTTTGAATAATATTATTCTTATCCATTTAACTCAACTTTTATCTCCTATAGATTATTTGAAGAGAGATTTTCTTAGATAAATTTAAGAAATACTAAATAGTTAATTATAAATGTCAAATCAAACCTCTATAGTTTCCTTTATATTATAAGTAAAAAAGTTAATTTTCTCGAAATAAATATATATTCAAAAAGGTTTAATTTACTGAAAATTTCCAATAAAGAACTAAAAAAAGGTGAAAAAATGAAAAAAACAGTTGAAAATTTATTTGCTGCATTCTTGGGAGAATCTCAAGCGCGAAATAGATATACTTTGTTTTCTTCAATCGCTAAAAAAGAAGGATATGTTCTCATATCACAAATTTTCGAAGAAACTGCAAATCAAGAAAGAGAGCATGGTGGTTGGAACTATAAAATGCTTCAAGATCTTAAAAAAAAAGAGTCTTTTGAAGAGTTAAAAATAAAAGCTACTGGCCCTACCACTTATGGAACTACAGAAGAAAATCTGAAATCAGCTATTGAGGGTGAAGATTACGAATGGAAGGAGATGTATCCGGGTTTCGCTGACATCGCGGAAAAGGAAGGACTTCTTGATATAGCTAAGAGATTTAGAGCCATTGCATTCGCAGAAAAACACCATTCAGAAAGATATGGTAAATTACTAAAATTAGTAGGAGACGACATTTTCTTCAAACGAGGAGAAAAAGTAGTATGGATATGTCTCGAATGTGGCTACCAAGTTGAATTAGATGAGCTTCCAGACGATTTTGAGTGTCCAAGCTGTTCACATTCAAGAGATTTTTTCAGAAAAAGGTGCGAAGAATTCTAAACTAGTTATTATTTTATAAAATTTAATCAAAATAATTAAATAATAATTTATAAATATTAGAAACAACGCTGTTCATAAATAAAGGAAGTGAAAGTTTGATATGAAACAAAAAACAATTTACAAATGTGAAGTGTGCGGTAAAGTCGTCGAAATTCTTAATCCAGGAGTCCCTGAGACTATATGTTGTGGACAACCGATGAATTTGATGGAAGCGAAAACAGCTGATTGGAAGGGCGAAAAGCATGTTCCTAAAATAACAATTGATGGCAATAAAGTCACTGTAGATGTTGGAATCTCTATGGGAACACCCCATCCAATGACGAATGAACATTACATCATGTGGATTGAATTAATCTGCAAAGACAACTGCTATAAGAGGCAGATGTTAGCTCCTGGAATGAAGCCTGAAGCAACCTTTGTAGTAGGCGACACTACAGGTCTCGTTGCTAGGGAATATTGTAATCTTCATGGATTGTGGAAATCCGAATAAATTAACTCTCTTTTATTTTTTTTAAAAATTAATATCAAGTTTTTAATTAGGTGATATTCTTCTTTTTTTAATTTTAAGCTATAATTTCAAAATTTAGAGATTCTAATTTTAAATATTGGTTATAAACATGTTGAGGGTCGCCAGCAAACATCTTTTTGAATTGCGGTTTTAGAAATAAATTTAGTAATCCTGCAATTATCCTCTTACTAATTCCTATTCTAGTGTCGAAATAATATTGCTTATCGTCTTCCAGCCATCCTTGTTCAAACCAATATTTATAATCTGCATTAGTTTCATCCCTCGCGATTTTATGTTGTGTTTTCCTCACTTTAAATCCAAGAACACTTCCTAAACTTGGTTTCTGATATCTTTTTCCGTTTAAAGCCTCTAAGAATACTTTACACGTAGTATTAATTTTCTTAACAATTTTTGTTTCTGCTCCTTCAATGGGCATCGTCCGTATCTCTAATCGATGTACGAAATTAAATCCCCAAGAGTTAGCTACTTGATTGAAATAGTTTGTAACCTTCTTCGCATCAGCAATACCACAATTACAAACACCAATTGCGATTTTTTCGAAAAAACAAGGTCTGTGGAAAATGTAGGATAACCTGTCAAAAAAATTTTTCATAAGAGCAGGAATGTGCAAGGCATAAGCGGGAGCCATGAAAATTACACCATCAGCTTGATCAATCTTATTGAAGATTATATCGCGATCGTCTTTTCCTACTGGGCATTTATCTTCACCTTTAAAAAAGCAGTTATGACACCCTCTACATTGTTCTAGATGAACATCTTTAAGATATAAATATTCGAACTCAACTTCCTGAAGCAATTTTAGTTGATATTCTAGTTCTTGCATTATCATGGTCCCATAACCCTTTCTAGGACCACCCATTATAGCTAGGATTCTCATTTTCTATTCTCATTAATGTTGTATTAACTTAAATAATAAATATTTGACTTTCTATTTAAGCTTATTGTTGATTCTACATAGTGTGTGTTAAGTCTACATAGTAATGAAAACTGAGATTTCACATCGTCTATCACGATTTAAAGCAATTTGACTACTTTAAGTAAGTTGTAAAATTATTAAAAATATGAGTAAAAAAAGAGCGATCATTTTAGATAGAGATGGAGTTTTGATAGAGGACAAAGATTATTCGTATAAGATTGAAGACTTAGAGATTTTGCCCGGGGTTATTAAGGGTTTGAAGCAATTGCAATCAAATTTTATCTTTTTTATAGTAACCAATCAAGCGGGTATAGGCAAAGGTTACTATACAGTAGAAGACTTCCATAAGTATAACGAATATTTGATATCCATATTAAATGAAAATAATATTAAGATTGAAAAAACATTTTTCTGTCCACATGTGAAAGAAGATAATTGTGAGTGCCGAAAGCCCAACCCAAAGTATTTGAATGAAATAGCTGATCAATGGGATGTTGATATGAGATCATCTTGGATGATTGGTGATCATCCGTCTGATATACAATTTGGAATTAACGGGGGCTGTAAAACAGTCTACATGGTTACGGGGCACGGAGAGAAGCATTTACAAGATTTAGAAGTAAAAGGGATAAAGCCAACTTTAATTCATTCTAACTTTTTAGAGGCAACTAACGAAATAAGGGGAAGAGAAAAATAATTATTTTAGATTAAAAAATGATCTTCTATGAACTACGACGTTCTTCGTACTCTTCTCTTTTTTGTTCGTGAAGAATACTTACTTCCTTTTTCATCGTTTTAACAACTTCTCCAGTTAAAGGATAAAACTTAATCCATATTAGTAAACCGATTAAACATACGATTCCCGGTAGAAACGTCATACTTATATTAACGCTTAAAGAAGCTCGGGCTAAACCTTGAGTTGCTGATAATCCATCGCCCACAAATATTAAACCAAATGCGGTCATTAAAGCCGGGGGTACCGCTAAGGCGACACTTATCATAGGCTTGCTAAGTAATGATCCTACACCCGCATAAAGTCCCTCTCTCCGTTCACCCGAAATTTTCCAATAATCATAATCTATAGTATCTGCTCTCATGGGATTATGTTGTACAAACTCTCCGGGGAAACCCAGCATAAATATTGAAAAACCAATCGATAAAAGAATCCAGTTGCCTGAAAGTCCTGCAAAAAAACTAAAGAAACCCCCTATAGATAAAGCTCCAAAATAGAATGAAATAGATGCTTTTGTGGAGTATTTTTTAGCAATTTTTAATATAATAGGAATTGAAATAATTAGGCAGATAATTGGCCCAATCCAGAAAATAAGCATATTTAACCCTTCCATTGGTCCTAAAACCCAGGTTAAATAGAAGGGTAAACTTACCATCACTAGATTCAAAAATAATATTGAAACTCCATCATATATTATATATACCCTAAACGATGGATTTTTAAAAGCGAGTTTTAATGATTTAAATAAGGGAGTTTTATTTTCGGGAATGTATTCGCTATGTTCTTGTACGTATTTGGATAAAACTAAATATGGAAAAATACCAAAAATAGCAATAACTATTACAAGGACTTGAAATTGAGCGATGCTACCGGGATTAGGATCAGCTAAAAATATAATCGGAATAATAAAACCAACTAAAATAGCTGGTAATTGAAACGCGGTACTATAGAGTTGTATTTTCTCCCTTTCCCGTTGATTTAAGGTCATTTGAGGGAGTAAAGCAACATACGCACACAAAACAAGAGTAAATAAAGTATCATAGGCAACTTGGGACACAAGATACCACGCAAAAAGCCAAAATTGAATACTTAAGTTAGATGTTTGCCCTCTCCACACATCTGGAGGGAAAAATACTAAGGCAAAACACAAGCTAAAAATGGGAGCCCCAAATTTAATATAGGGGATATACCTTTGGACTTCACCTCTTTTTTTGTTGTAATAGCGGGTGTTTCCAATTTTATTACCAAAAATCGGATCGTTAACTACATTCCAAATTGCATACACAATTTGTGCAATGGTTATCCATATCGTTATAAGACCCATCCAGGCAAAATAGAATGATTGTATTACCCCCATAACTCCGCCATAAAATGTACCTGGCATTTGAGCAAAGGCATAGGATAATTTTTCCTTCATAGGAACAATTCCCGAACTTGCAGTTTTTAAAATTTGAGATTTCTCATTAGCTTTCCTAGACATATAATTATCCCTAATTTCTAAAAAATCCTAATTAAATAATAAATTAGAAAATGCAAATCGATATTAAAATATTAGTAAGAAAAAAAGAGTATAAAATAATAAAATTTAATTTTTAAGCTCTATCTCGTTTGAATACGCTTGGCATTGCGTGTTCATATTTTTTCATCGCGAAGCGTGCTATAATAATACGTTGAATTTCACTTGTTCCTTCATAGATTTGATAAAGCTTTGCGTCTCTGAATAATTTTTCAACAGGATATGTCCTTAAATAACCATATCCTCCATATATTTGTACTGCTTCAGTTGTTACATTCATTGCAACATCAGAGGCAAAAGCTTTCGCAATAGCAGAACTCATATTATTATCTAATCCTTGATCCGCTTCCCAAGCTGCCTTGTGGGTCAATAATCGAGCTGCTTCAATATCTTTATACATATTTGCAATTTTTTCTTGAATTACTTGATAATTCGCAATAGGTCTACCAAACGCTTCTCTTTTCTGAGCATAATCAATTGAGTATTCCATAGCAGAGCGAGCACAACCTACAGCAAAAGCCCCTATTGCAGGACGAGTGTGAGCAAAAGTTTGCATCCCTAAGACAAACCCTCTACCAGGTTTAGCTAAAACATTCTCTTTGGGGATTCTTACATTCTTTAGAGCTACGGCAACAGTATTGGATGCTTTTTGACCAAGTTTAGGGATATGTTTTCCTAATTTTACCCCTTCCGTTTTTGTATCTACAATAAAAGCTCCAATTCCTTTATGTTTTTTCTCAGGATCAGCTGTAGCAAAAACTGTAATATAATCAGCATATCCACCATTCGTAATCCAGAATTTAGCTCCATTTAAGATATATTCTTCCCCATCTTTTTCAGCGCGACATTTCATGCCAGCTACATCAGAGCCCATTGTTGGTTCAGATGTTGCAAATGCGATAAGCTTAGGTTCATTAGTTAGCTCACCTAAAATTCTCTCCTTTTGCTCCTCATTCCCTCCAATAACGATTGGTTCAGCACCAAGGTTGTTATCAAAAATAGAAGTTGCCATTCCGGGACATGCTGAAGACATTTCTTCAACTACTAAACAAGCATCTAGCAATCCATAGCCTTGTCCACCGTATTTCTTTGGAATTCCTAAATTTAATAATTTTTCTTCCCATGCTTTTTTAATTACCGGCAAGGGGAATTCTTCAGACTCATCGTACATTCGAGCTACTGGTAAAACTTCTCGAATAGCAAATTCTCTTGCTTTTGCTTTTAATTTCTTTTGTTCTTCGGTTAATATAAAATCCATAAGTTTATACCTCCATTTTTTTAACTAATTTGTCTACAATTTCCTTAAAGTTTAAATCACTAGGTTTTGGAACGAATTGTATATCAATTGAATCGTCCAACATCGCTATTCCAGTGGCTTCCATTTCACTGATTATAGCTCTAACCGCACCTCTGCTCCAACCATACGATCCAAAAGCTAAACCAACCTTGTTCATTGGTTTTAAGCCTTTCTGGTAACACAAATATTCTGCCACGGAAGGAAATAGTCCCCGATTTAAAGTTGGACTTCCAATAATAATCGCTTTAGCTTTCATTGCTTCAGTTATTACATCACTATAATCAGAAGAAGTTAAATTGAACCTTTTTACAGGAATTCCCCTACGCCAAATCTCGTGGTATAATTCTTTCGCTATCTTGGTTGTGCTTTCCCACATGCTGTCATAGATAATCACAGCTGAATTTTCTTCAATTTCTCCGCTTGACCATTTTGTATAAGCTTCTATGATTTCAGGGATATTCTTTCTCCAACACACCCCATGTGATGGACAAATAACATCTATCGGTAAAGCTCCAACGACGGGGAGAGTCTTAGCAATTAAGTTAGATAAATGAAGCAAAATATTTGCATAATATTTTTCTGCTTCCCACATTACTTCTGAAAATTTATTTTCATCATCCCAGTGTTTTGATGCAGCAAAATGTTGCCCAAAGGCATCGTTGGAAAATAACACATTTTTTCCATGTTCGTCACTCATAAAAGAAACCATCGAATCAGGCCAATGGATCATCGGAATAGGAACAAAAGTAAAAATTTTACCATTTCCAACATCTAAAGTATCACCGTTTTTTACTGCTCGTATTTTTTCAAAAATACTTTTATCTACTTCTTCGTGATAATGTTGTTCTAAAATTTCAACCCCCTTTGTAGAGGCAATAATCTCAGCATTTGGTAAATACTTCAATACTAAAGGAAAAGACCCCGAATGATCTGGTTCGATATGATTCATTATAAGATAATCAATATCTTTTGGATCACACACCGATTGAATGTTTTCTAAATAATACTTGAAGTACTGCCTTTTTACGGTATCAATTAATATCGTTTTATCTCCACTTTTTACAATATATGCATTATAAGAAGAACCCTTATGTGTCGAATATCCATGAAAATTCCTTACTTCCCAGTCTACATATCCAACATAATACACATCTTTTAATAATTCTAAGCTTGACATTATCTTCTCCCTTTTATTTATTAATAGAATATTGTTAATTATGTTATTAGAACTTAAAAGTTATTTTAAAGTTAATTTATATATCCTATAAATTCTTCACAACTAGTTGAGTCGAAAATGAGTCCATTCATTAAATCTCATGAAAAAAGGAAGAAAAAAATAAAATTAAAATTAATTTAGGTGATTCTTAGATTTGCGTGAAAAAACTCTTATCAACTCCGCAGACTGGGCATACCCAATCGTCAGGAAGATCTTTAAATTTGGTATCTTCTTTCTCTTCGTCGTAAACATAACCGCAAGCACCACATTCCCATTTAGCCACAATAACCTACCTTTATTTTGATTTGTTTGTTTAGGATTTTATAAATAAATGTATAATAATCTTTATCTTTCTTTTATTTTTAATAAATTTAATTTCTTTAGGTTATAAAGTTCATATACTTGGGTTGCTCAAAAATTTTTCAACTTAATTTTTTAAATTGAGTTTAACTATAAATACAAAAAGCTCTAGACCTTTCAAATAAAAAACCATGTGAAGATGCGTGGGTGTTTAAAATAGAGATCTGAGATTTAATATTTTTAAGAAGAATTATCGGATGGAACTAATAGAATTATGAAGGAAAATATCCTGCTTTTTTCAACGCTTCCATAGAAATTCTGCTACTAGGGCCATCTCCTCTTGCTACATTGACACTAACTTTACCATCTACAGCTTTAAAAATTTCAGCAACATCACCATGCGTGAATCCAGGGCACAACATAATAGCTTCTATAGACTCGTTTTGCCAATATTCTTTTGATACTTGTAGTGCCTCTTCTTGGGTTTTAACAACAACAGAATACAAGGTATACATTCCAGTATCAATTACAGTTCTATGTTTTTTATAATCTGCATCAGGTGCATGTGCAATGAATAGAGCTTTAAATGCCATATTTAAGATTATCCCTGATTAATATTAAGTTTTTGCCAAGTTATTGTAAGTAAAATGAAGATTCCATTTAACATGGAGATTAAGGAATATATTTAAGTATTAAAAAAATTAATGTAAAAAGAACCTACTTAGGTCGTCTAATCACTCTTCCTGGAGATTTGCGATTCTTTTTACCTCTATCGATGACAATAACGCCGTTAACAATAACAAATGGAACACCTTCAGGAATTTGATAAGGTTGTTCATAGGTTGCTTTATCAATTATCTTATCTGGATCAAAGATAACTATATCAGCCCAATTTCCTTCTCTAATCAGTCCTCTGTCATGGAGTCCAAGTCGTTGGGCTGGAAACGATGTCATTTTACGAATCGCTTGCTCTAAGGTCAAAACTTTTTCTTCTCTGACATATTTACCCAGTATTCTAGGGTACGTACCAAAAAATCTTGGATGATAAGCTCCAGCACCAAAAGAAGCGGGAAGTCCAGAACCATCGGTTCCGACCATTTGATAACGGTTTGTCATGATTCTCCTAATATCCTCTTCTCCCATACTTTGTATCGTTGTCATGACACTTAATTCGTTGTCAATTAATAGATTAAAAAAAGTTTCAAAATCATCTGAAAAACCTTTAATTTTTGTGATTTCTGTGATATTCTTTGAAATTATGTCTTTCCAATTTTCACGGGTAACTGTTGAGAGGAATAAGTTTTGAAAACCCTCGTCTCGAATCCAATTTTCCCATCCTTCAATACCTTCTTTAACTTCTTTTCTAATTCTTTCTTGAATTTCTGGTTTCCTTATGCGGTTTAATATTTCTTCATTTTTTCCTTCGCGTACCCATGGAGGCAGAGCTGTCATAAGTTCAGCCATGCCACGATTATAAGGATACTGATCACATGTTATATTTATACCTCGCTCGTTAGCCTCTTCAATTAACCTTAAAGTGCCTTTACTATTACCCCAGTACGGTTTGCCAGATATTTTGTGATGAGCTATTTGCCCTCCTGCACAACCAGATTTCTCAACAATTTCAATGGCTTCCCCTACAGCTTTTAAAACAGTTGCTCCCTCACCACGGATGTGAGAAAAATACAATCCATTATAATCAGCAACTACTTTTGTTAAATCAATTATTTCGTCTGTTTTTGCAAACACTTGAGGTGTATAGATCAAACCCGTACTCATTCCAAAAGCTCCGGCTTCCATTGCTTCGCGTAAATAATCCTTCATTTTTTGGAGTTGTTCTGGATTTGCAGGACGATTTTCGCCACTCTGACCACTAGCCCATTGTAAATTGCCATAACCTACAAAAAACACTAAATTTGCAGAATTGCGTTTCTTTTCGTTATAGTTTAGGTAGTCTGCGAATGTATGATAAGGAAACTCAAATTGAGTAAGGATTGGGTCGATTTTACTAATTAACTTAAGAAAATCTTCTTCCTTTCCCTCAGGAATTGGGGCCATTCCTTCTCCACACATTCCGACCACTGCTGTTGTTACTCCTTGGTATAAAGTAGATTCTTGACCTCTGCTACCTGGTAAAATCCAATCAGTATGTGAGTGGATATCTATGAATCCAGGACTTATCATCAATCCACTGGCATCTATAACTTTCTTAGCATCGTTTTTTATCTTTGGACTTATTTCAGCTATTTTTCCATCTTTGATTCCGATTTCACTTGAATACCAAGGATTTCCAGTACCATCTATTATTCTTCCATTTTTGATAATTATTTCAAATTCCATATTTAACAAACCTAAGAATGGTATGAGTTGATTAAATAATTATAGATTAAAAAAATAGTAGATTTTTTCAAATCCCAGCAATAGATTTTAAACTTATTTTGGAGATTGCTTTTTGACGAAGAAGTTCTTAGAAGTGCGACACCTAGGGCATTTGTAATCGTCACCAACCTTTTCAAAAGGAACTTCATGTTCTTCGTCTATATATATGTAATTACATCTTTTACAGCGGTGTATTGTCATAATCTTCACTTTTTATGTTGTTGTTTTTTGAAACCTTCTTTTGGGTGTTTACAATTTGGACATTTCCAATCATCAGGTAAATCTTTGAATAGAATTTCCCTTTTTGTCTCGTCATATTCTGCTCCGCAATTAGAGCATATATAGACATATAGCTCAAGAATATCCATAAGCTCTTCTCGGGTAACATCTTGCTCCATTTTTTTATAAACAAACGGCATAGCTTTGTTGTCTCCATAAAGGATAGCTCCTTTGAGAGTATTACCCTTCAAGATCAATTTCTGATAGCAACAGTCGTTCTTATCTGCTCTTTTTAGAATGTCCCAACCCCCACCTTCTTCTTTTGAGGGATCAAAAATTCCAATTGAAGTTAATTCCATACCTACTATTTTTAAGGTATTTTTTGGTGTAGTTCCCTTGTATTCTATCTTTTTTAAACCCAAGACAGATGCGGCGACGATTTTTGACTGTTCCATGCAAGCTGGGATAATTCCCCAAGTTTGATTTTTATATTCCACGCAATCTCCTACGGCAAAAATATTTTTTTTACTTGTCTCCAAGAATTCATCAACTATGATGCCTCGATTGGTTTCTAATCCGGAGTTTTGTGCAAGATCGATGGTAGCTCTAATTCCCGCTTGGATTAAAACAATATCAGCATCAAATCTTTGTCCATCTTTTAACTTAATTCCAGTGACAGCTCCATTACCCATGATTTCTTCAGTTGTTGCATTTAAAACTACATTAATACCTTTAGATTCAATTTCATTCTTTAACATGCCACTACATTCGTCGTCTAGCTGCCTTGGTAATAAACGTGGAAAAAATTCAACGACCGTAGTATCTAAATTAGCGTTTTTAATTTGGTTAGCCAATTCTAATCCGAGTAGCCCCCCTCCTATAATAAGAGCCTTTTTCGCTTTGACATTTTGAATGTATTCCTTGATTTCTAAAGCATCATCAATGGTTCTTAATGTAAACACACCTTTTCCGACCATTTCTCTTGCATTTTTTATGGGAGGGATATTAGGGACGCTACCTAATGCTAATACTAATTTATCGTAAGAAATAGGATTGCTTTGGCCTTCTATAAAGAGATTTTTTTGATCGGGTTCAATTTTGATCACTTTACAGTTAAGGTTTAGTTTTATATTATTATTCTTATACCAGTCATCTTTAAAAACGATTAAATCATCAATTTGAACTTTTTCAGGGATTAATTCGGGTAAATTGACTCGTGTGTAATAAGGATAGCTTTCTTGAGTATATATTTCAATATCAACATCTTCATTAAGATATCTAATATTCTGAGCTGTAAATGTTCCAGCGACATTATTCCCTACGATTACAACTTTCATAGTTTTTATACTTATTTTTTCTTATTTTAACGTTATTATTATATTCTGAAAATTAGAACAATTCAAGCTGAAAAGAACATGTTCGAAATTAAAAATATATAATCACCTCCATTTGATCTAAATATGACTGAAATAGAACACCAAAATAAAGTTGTAAGAAAAATAATTCAAATTGACGAAGAACTCTGTACAGGTTGCGGCAATTGTATCGTTGATTGTGCTGAAGCGGCTTTAGCTTTAGTTGACGGAAAAGCCAAAGTCGTAAATGAGGTATTCTGTGATGGTTTAGGTGCTTGTATCCAAGGATGTCCTACAGGTGCTCTTGAAATAATTGAAAGAGAAGCTGCTGAATTCGACGAAGAAGCTGTTGAGAAACGATTAGAATCTTTGAAAAGTAAAGAAGAAGTAGAAATAGAACAAGTGAAGCAAATTGTTGCTGAACATTCACACCAATGCGGTTGCCAATCATCTCAAACGATGGTTTTTGAAGAACCTACTGTTCAAAATGAAGCCACGGGAAAAATATCCTCAACCCTACGACAATGGCCAGTTCAAATGCATCTAGTAAATCCGATTGCTCCATATTATCAAGGTGCTGATGTCTTAATTTCCGCTGATTGTGTTGGTTATTCATACGGAGATTTTCATAGAGATTTCATAAAGTCCAAATCCATTGCAATTGCGTGTCCTAAACTTGACCAGGGTAAAGAAGTTTATATTGAAAAAATTAAGAGTTTAATTGACGATGCAAAGATTAATACCCTTACTGTAGCTATCATGGAAGTTCCTTGCTGTTCTGGATTACTAGCTTTAGCTCAAGAAGGTGCTAAGCGCGCAAGCAGAAAAGTCCCTATTAAGTACGTTGTAATTGGAGTTAAAGGGGATCTTCTAAAGGAAGAATGGTTATAAAACGATTTTTTTCTTTTTAATTTTTTATTATTTAAGCATTTTTACCACTTTTAATTAAATATTATTTTTGTTGAACTAATTCACATCCTTACGGTTTAATTTTAATAAGTTTAAACTTAAGTTAAAGATTAACAATACTATTATGAAGGTTGTTATAGTTCTTGCAATGCATGGAATGCCACCTAATGATTTTCCTCAAAAAGAAACTCTCGACTATTTTATGCTCCATTCTCGTTTAGAAAACATGCCAGGACCACCACCTCCAAATATGCAACAACAATACGGAGAATTAGATCGTAAAATGCGTAAATGGCCGCGAACTCGAGAAAATGATCAATATAGTTTCACATCGAGGGAGTTAGCTGCTGTGCTTTCAAAGCAGATGGGTCATAGCGTTGTTGTTGGGTTTAACGAATTTTGTTCTCCATCTTTAGACGATGCTTTCGAAGAGGCAATAAAACGCAATCCAGATAAAATTGTTGTAGTTACTCCCATGATGACTCAGGGAGGTGAGCATTCTGAAAAAGACATACCAGAAGCTATTGAGCGAGCAAAAAAAAAAAGTCCTAAAATTAAATTCTCCTATGTATGGCCTTTTGATATTTCTAAAATAGCCGCATTTTTAGCAGAACAAATTAAGGATTTTTCCTAAGATTTAGTCAAATTTACATTTCGAACATTACTTTTTTTTTAATTATTTTCCTAAGATTAACAGATAGAGCAGACTTTGACTTCCCTAACTCGTTAGCTAATTCCTCTAAAGAAATTTTTCTCGGAATTTCAAAAAATCCTGAAGAAATAGCTTTATTCAAGATTGTTGACTCGTCTAGAGTTAATTTATTCTTATCGTCGTCAACACTATAAGGAGAAGTTCCAATTCTGAGGAGTGTATAATTGATACCTTTCTGTTCAAAAAGATTTAATAGGTCATCTATTCTTTCCCTGCTTGATACTAACCTCCAGAAAGCGTATCCTTCTCTTACTCGCACGGGAAAGTTAACTAGAACGCCACAGTTGATTATAGCATATAATAAAAATGGATCCTTTGTTTTCACATTAAACTTTACTCGCGTCTCTTCTTTTTCCAAAACGCTAATTTCAATTACAGATTTATGGTGCGTTATTTCTTCTATTATTAGATCGATATTGTGATGAAAAATTTCGATTATTGAATTTCCAATGGAGTTTTCAAAATCATAAGGAAGAAAATGCTCAATTTCCATTCGTACATCACGAAACTTCTTAAAGATTTCCGAAATCCACAGTTGGTCTGGAAATTTAATTTTAATTCTTGCCAAACTCGATTTGGGTGAATCCATCGTAAATAGTAATAAACAAGAATATAAAACATTTTTTAGAATTAAAATAAAAAATAATAAATAAACAAAGAAATATGCTATATTGTAACTATGGTGGAAAATAAGAATCTGCTTTTAGGAATCTGTGGAAGTCCCAGAAAACAAGGAACTGCTTATGCTGTTGAATATGCTTTGGATTACGCTTCAGAAAAGTTTGGGTTTAATACAGAATTCTGGACGGTAAGAGGAAAAGATATCAAATATTGCACGCACTGCGACTATTGTATTAGAGAGAAAAAGGGATGTATAAATGAAGACGATGTCCAGAAATTATATTTAAAATTGGAAGAAGCTAAATTTTTACTCATAGGTACTCCCGTATTTCAAGGTAATCTTTCGGGACAATTGAAAACTGTACTAGATCGCTGTCGTGGATTAGTTGCTAAAAACCCTAATGTATTTAAGGATAAATATGGAATAGCTCTTGCGGTAGGGGGAGATCGAAGTGGAGGGCAGGAAATTGCCATTAGAAGCATTTTAGATTTTTATCAACAAAATCATATAATATCCGTTTCTGGAGGTGCGTTTGGAGCTAACTTAGGTGCTTCTTTATGGAGCAGAGATAGTGGTAAGGAAGGCGTTCAAAACGACGAAACTGGATTAAGAACAATTAGAAAAGTCGTAAAAAGATTAGCAGAATTTAAAAAATATAAAAACTAATTATTTAACTCCAAAGAGTTTCTTTGCTTCTTTTTCTCTAAGCCCGGAGATACCCCAGAGCTCTTTAAACCAATATTTCCCGTTCATAATTACAACAGGAGTATTTACAACACATCCATCAGCGTCACAGAAAGTTTTAAGAAAGTTATCATCATGCAATAACTTATGAGTGAATTCCTCGTCGTCAATATCACGCTCTATATATTCTAAATCGTGTTCTTTAAGCCAGCCAACTAACTCATGACATCTGTGACAGTCTTCTTTTGTTATTATAATCGGAACTTGCATTTTGCTCATAATATTTATATCATATCTACCTACTATAAAAAAAGTTTAGGTTCTAATCTATAAATAATTAGAAAAGAAATATCATAACAAATCAAATTAAGGCGAAAAATTATTATAAATCATACAAAATTTTCAATATTATCTAAATTAAAATAATAGCTTCTAAAATAATATTATGTTAAGTTTAAAAAAATCTAAAGTAATAAAAAGAGTGAGGAGCGCATACTTCATTGGAAGACAGTTGTCAAGACTAAAGATGGGTCAATCCTATTACAGCATTGCGGTATCGACGGTTAGTGCAATATCTTTGATATCGTTAGCTTTTGAGATAAGTTTTTGGATGTTAATAATTTTCTTTCCTATTCTGCTGCTTGGTACATTCTTAATCGGTTATTTCATGGATATATATAATATTAACACGATGGACCACCTGAAAGCTAACGAAATTGGTAATAGATATCTCACAACTAGCGATTTAAAAAGTCAGGAATTTCAAATAATGCAAACAGAAATTTTTCTTGAAGCATTGAAGGCTATTCAAGAAGATCGTAAATTAGATCCTAAAGACTTACTAAAGAAGTATGATCTTTATTTCAGAAAGTGGAAGTCTCCCTATGAATAAGAGAAAATAAAATATAATTTGATATTTTTTTGCTCTTAAAGTAATTCAAGCACGAAACATTAGTCTAAATTATTTGTTTTAAAAGCCAGCGAATAGCTTCAATAATTTTTTCATTTTCGCTAAGAACATTAATGGAATAAGATTGGATTAATAGTCCGCACTCAGCTAATTCGTTCATATCGAAGTTCTCAAGTATCATCTCAGGCGTTATTTCTTCTTTATCGTGAAAATTATTACCAATAATAAGTATTGGAAGGGTATTCTCCTTATCTTGACATCTATTTAATACCAACTGAAACATTTCGATTGCTTCTTTAAAAGAATCTTTACTGGAAGCATTAAAGATTAAAATAAAGCCTTGAGCGTTATCTATACAATCTTCATACATTTTAGTCTTTTCGCCATCTGGACCCTCATCAACACATTCGTAGGTCAAAACTTCGATGTTATCAATTATGAAGTCGTAAATTTTACTAGATAAATCCCTCTTCATATTGTTATTTTTATATTGTAGGAACTGTATAACCTCCAAGTTTTTAACGAGTTCCGTTTTTCCTGCGTTTCTAGGACCAAAAATATAAATCTTTTTTAAATTTCCTTTATCTAATAAATGAGTAGATAAATCTAGATGAGGGGTCATTTTTTCTAGATACTTGTTGAAGAGCTTAAAGAATTGTTTTTTAAATTTATTCGGTGCTTCACTAAGAGTTTCTTTTTTATTTATATGATTTTTATAACTATGTAATACTTCTGTAATTTCTCGAATATTTTTGAGCTCTAAAGCGTAAGATTCGAGGTCAGGAGTTTTAGATAACAAATAATTGTAAACATCTGTAATTTCGTCTTTGAAGTAAGCCGCTCTGATCATGTAAGTTATCATTAGGAATTCTTTTCCACCTCGCGCAAGGTTTGAGTCAATATAAAAAATATGATTTATTGTTTGAAATTTTCTAAAAGTAAATATAAACGTTCCTTCTTCAGTGAATTCCAGAATTTTACCTAAATCGGGATGATCCTGAGTATTCAATGGGGAACTACAATGTAAAGTAGTGGGTCCGAGAGTAGTATCAAAATATGATACCGCTAGGATGACCTCTTTTGGCATAGTAACATTAAACGAAATATGTTTTTATCTAGGATATATTTAAGACATGATTAGTTTTATATCAAATGTTTTTTCCTTAAAATTGTATAGATATTAACCAATAATATGCTTGGATTTAATAATTTATAAAAATCAAATTTTAATGCTTGAGCTATTTTACATACTTAATGGATTCTGATTCTCGAGATAATGAATACAATCTCGTTATTAAAAATTTATTTCATGGTGAGATTATGGAACGTGCTTCTGCTGCAAGACAGATAGGGCATTTAAAAGATGGTAGGGCTACAAACTTATTAGTGAGAGCCCTAAATTCAGAACAAGACACAATAGTCGTAAACAGAATTATTGAGGCTATGGGTGAAATTAAGGATGCTAAATCTACCATGTTTATCGTAGAATTGCTAAAAAGGGAGCTAGAAAAACATGAAAACGAGCAAAATAAAAGTCTTCTGTTTTTAATTGTTGAGAGTTTAATGAAAATTGGAGATAAGAGGGCTTTGGAGCAATTAGGAATACTTTCAAGATCGTGTGAAAGCGATTTAAAACAGCTCACCGAAGAAGCTATAGAGTGTATAGATCCTAATTGGAAGAAAAATCTCGTAAAATAGTAAGAACCAATAATAATAATCATAAATTAATAAATATTAAAAATCAAAGGTAAAAAAAATGTTCCCAGAATTTATCGAAAGATTAGCGCAAGAAGTTAAAGGGGAAAAGGACGCACATAACGTTACCATCTTTACCCTCTCAACTTGCATGTGGTGTAAGAAATGCAAAACTTTTCTAAATGATAGAGGTATAAAATATCGATATGTAGATGTTGATAGGATTGATATGAGTGAAAAATCACAAATATTACAATTTTTAAGGGAAACTTATAAACCAGAAAGAATTTCTTATCCGTTTGTAGTATGGGATGACGACTTTGTTGTAGGTTATAATCCTGGCAAATATGAAGAATTAATCAAACTTGGAGGTAATTAAAATGGACATGGAAACCACCGAAGGTATGAAAGAGTATATTGGAATGGTTAGTCAGAAAAACAATTGGATTCTAAATAAGGACCAAGTTCCATTGAATGACTTAATAAATGGGTTAGTAGATAACAAGAAATATTATGGTTATCAATCTTGTCCATGCCGTCTTGCTTCAGGAAATAGAGAATTAGATAGAGATCTTATTTGTCCTTGTGATTACGCACCCGATGATGTAAAAGAATTTGGAGCGTGTTATTGTAATTTGTACCTACGATTAGATTTTTATGAAACAATAAACGCTGAATTTGTTAATGTTCCGGAAAGACGCCCTTTTGAAAAGGAAAAGGCAGTTATGGATCATTTTAAGTAAATTAATATAATTAACTTAGACTTATTCTTTTTTTTTTAGTAGCATTAATCTAACATTTTCATTATTTCGATCAATTTTTTATAAATATAATCCTTAAATATTTCGAGTTCTCATTATATTATATGCCAAATAAAGAACTCACAGATGAAGAATTAGAGGCAGAATTAGAAAAAGCCTTTAAAGCGAATGAGGCAAAGAAAGACAATTGCGGTACTCCCATACCTGAAAACAAAGAAGTAGGACTCCAGAGGACGGGAGTGAAGTTAAAAAAAGAATAAATTAATATTAGGAGTTTCTAATTACTTTTTTTCTTATATTTATAAAAAAATAAAAAGTTAGTCGATTAAAGTTAGTTTAGTTAAGGCTCCAATTTCGTTAAATTCAGAAAGCTTAAATTAACAAATCCTTTAAATTTGAACTAAGTATAATTTCCCTTATAATGCTTTTAAACCGAAACCCAAATTTTTAATAAAGATTTTCAATTTCAAACTTTAGGTGGATACAATGAAAGAGAGATTTAAAGGTAGAAAAAATTATCCTACCGAAGAAGTTGACCCTGATAATTATTTGAGCGATGAAGAAGTAAGAAATTTAATCAAAAGTGGAGATAATGTTAAGTTTGTGCAAAATGATTATTACAAACTTTACAATTGCGTTCATTGCGGTGAATGTGAAACAGAAGAAGAGCGTTTACTCTTAAAACAAAAATATCTCGAGGAAGGGAATACAGTTGATGGGCTTGATGAGATGATAGAGTGTTTCAATAAATATCGAACGCCCTATCCATCTAATAAGATGCGAATTAGAAGACCTGAAGGAATTCCTACCGAATCTGATACCCTTTTTTATATGGGCTGTCTTTCGACAATTAGGATTCCAAGATATACAGAGCATGCACTTGAATATTTACTTAACCATAAAGTGGATTTTACAATCTTAGATAAGGAAATATGTTGTGGATGGCCTTGGTTCGCTTCAGGTTGTAAAAACGAATTTGAAATTTGTAAAAAGGAAAACATCGAAATTTTCAAAGAATTCAAGAAAGTAATCTGTCTATGCCCTGCGTGCTATTTTCTTTTTAATAAATATTATAAACCTTCAATGGATTCGAATACCGAATTTAAATACATATCTGATTATTTGAAGCCCTCTGATGTTAAAAAATCGGGAAAGATAGGAGTGCAACATCTTTGCCAACTGATGAACCGCGACAAGAAGGGGGTTGATAAACTAGTAAATAATGTTTTAGAAAAAAGTGGCTATGAAGTATTAGATATACCTCATTGGTGTTGCGGTGGTGGTCTTGGTTATATGCATCGAACTGATGTTATTGATAAAGTTGCAAATAAAAGAATGAGCGATTTCGGTACAGCTGGAGGGGATTTTTCGACAACATACTGTCCGAGTTGTTGGTGGATTTTAGCAAGGTATAGCAAATTATGCAAAATAAGTCCAAAAGCTAAAGATCTATTTGAATTACTACTATAGGCATGTGATATGAAAAGAGAATATAAATGTTCTTGCCGAGATGTCGACCCAGATCACTTCATCGAAAATGAAGAAGTGATAAAATTATTAGAAACTAAAGAAAATTATAAGTTCAATCAAGGAGACTATCTAAGGCTATACAATTGCGTTCATTGTGGAGCTTGCGGTACGCATTACGAGCGTTTTCTGTTAAAACAAAAATTTCTAAAAGATGGAAATAAGATTGAAGGTTTAAAGGAACAAATTGAAGTTCTTAAAAAATATGGAACTCCATTTAAATTAAATAAGAGTCGCATTAAAGCTATCGATGGTATAAATCTAAAAAGTAAAACTCTGTTATACTTTGGTTGTTTTACTACCGTTAAAACTCCGAAATATGGTGAAAACATAGCTAAGTATTTGTTAAGTAAAAATGTAGATTTTAATGTTTTAGAAAAAGAAATATGCTGTGGTTACCCAATTCTATGTACTGGAGAGCTTAATACTTATAATATTCTAATAGAGAGAAATAAAACGCTTTTTATCGAAATGGGATTTGAAAAAATCATAACAGTGTGCCCGAGTTGCTATATGGTATTTAAAAAGCACTATCAAGAGTTAGGTATTAAGATAGAATATTTTACAGAATATTTAACACCACGAGTGAGAAAAAATAAAGGGAATCTAATTATTCAACACGCTTGCCCTTTAAAATATATAGAATTTCTGGGTATAGAAGAGGAGTTAAAACAGATATACGAAGATAGTGGATATAATGTTTTGCCTATCCCACATAACTGTTGTGGAGGAGGCGTTGGGCATCAATTAAGAACAGATATCTCTGAAATGATAGCAATTAAGAGAATGAAAGAATTTAAGGATAATGAAGATATTAATTCAGAAACTGCGGATAGCAAAAGTTATATTACCACATATTGCCCTGATGCGTATTGGATATTAAAATTCTTTGGAAAAAAGCAAAGATCTAAACACAAACTCGTTGACATGGGAGAATTATTAATAGAATAGGATACTTTATTTTTCTAAATTTATTATCTAAAAAACTTAATCCTAAAATCGATTATCTATGAAGTTTTTTATAATTTAAACGAATAAAAATTTTAAGAGTATATTGAAGTATTCATAATAGAAAGAAATTTAATTGGTGATTTGATTTGATGATTTTTCCTAAAAAGGATATTGATAAAATTAAGAGAGAACTGGCAAAATTAAAAGCTAAAGTAGTGTTGAAGCTATTTACCGATTTTAAAACCTTGGATGACGGTTCGAAAAAAAGGACTTGCATTGCTTGTGAGGGCACGTATAATTTGTTGAATTCGCTTGAAGAATTATCAAACGGAAAGTTTAGTGCCGAAGAGATATCTATCGAAGAAAGTCCAGAAGAAGCAATAAAATATAACGTGACTCGAATCCCAGCTATATTATTCATCAATGACAAAGGGAAGGAAATCATCCGATATTCAGCTTACCCTACAGGATCTGAATTTGACCCTTTTTTAAGCAGTATACAACATTTCTCTGGTATTAGACCTAGTTATACAGATCAAATTTTAACTCACTTAAAGAAGATCGATAAATCAGAGATGAAGATATTCATAACTCCAACCTGCCCGTATTGTCCAGCGACCGTTCCAGTTTTAACTTTGTTCGCAATAGTATCTAAGGGTAAAATAACGGCAGAAGTTATTGATGTTAGCTTAAATCCTGACATCGCAAGAAAGTATGAAGTTCAAGGAGTTCCACTAACTGTTGTAAACGAGAGCGAAAGAATAGTTGGAATGTTTACTCCACAAGATTTGTTAGATAAATTAACAAAAGGTCAAAGAGATTTTGGAGGAATGTATGCTTAATCTACACGTTATGAGGTGTTTTTGATTGTCTGAAGATAATAAATATAGGGAAATTATTAAAAGAGAGATGGCAAAACTCAATAAACCCGTGAGATTAAAGGTTTTTACGTCCCAAAGAACGGAAGTAGATGGGAGTAAAATTAAAGCTTGTATGGATTGCGGCCAATTTATGTCTCTCCTTAGAATTTATGAAGAAAATTCACATGGGTTATTGACGATAGAAGAGCTCTCAATAGACAATAATCCTGAGTTCGCTAAACGCTATGATATTCAGAGGGTACCAACAATCTTATTTGTTAATAACGATGGTAGAGAATTAATTCGTTATTTAGCAGCTCCACGAGGAGGTGAAATCCAACCATTTGTCCAATCATTATTCACATTTGCAGGAGCACCGAATTATTACGAAGCCACAATAAAACAAAACCTCGATCGAATTGAACCATCAACTATCAAAGTAATGATAACAGAAACGTGTCCATACTGTCCTAGTGTTGTATCTACAGTAAACCAATTTGCCCTTGCTTCTGAAGGGAAGATTAGAACCGTAATCATTGATATTAGTGCGAATCCCGACATAGGTCAGTATTATGACGCTGCAGGGGTGCCTTATACTGTTATAAACGATTCAAAAACGCTCGTTGGGATGGTTGGAGCAAATGAAATATTAAGATCGCTCATTGGGGGGAACATTAGAGTTCAGTACTAATTTAAATTAAATATTTAGAAATCAGCTCTAAAAAACTAGTCATAAAAACTGTAAGGAAGAATTTTTATATTTTTTATTTTTATACTGAGTAAGAAATTATTAAGCTTTTAGATAGTCTATTGAAGAGTTGAAAAGATTGCCGATATCATATGTTTATAAAAAAATGATTCAAGAGGAGATTGGAAAGTTAAATAAGCCAGTAACTTTAAAGATCTTTACATCATCGAAAAATCTCCAAGAATCAGTAAAAATGTTGGATGTTTTGGATATCTATCAGAAAGCCTCTAACGGGCTACTTAAAATTGAAGAACATAGGTATGAAACAAAACCAACTCTTATTAAAAAATATGACATTCAAGACGTACCTGTAATTTTAATGACTAACGATTTAGATCAAGTGATTATTCGTTATTTAGCTGTTCCTACAGCAGCAAAAATTCAACCATTTGTACAGGCACTAATGGTGCTTACTGGATCTTCTAATTATTATAAGAATGTTATAAATGAGAATCTGAATAAAATTAGCCCTAATGTTATAAAAGTATTAATTACTGATTATTGTGCTTATTGTTCTACAATTATATCGATTTGCAGTCAGTTCGCGTTGGCATCAGAGGGAAAATTGCAGATAGATGTAATTGACATTATGGCTCATCCGGATATTAGTGAAAAATATAATGTTACGACTGTTCCAACATTAATAATTAATGAAGATAAGCAGCTAATAGGAGATATTACTGCTGAAGAGCTTCTATATGAACTCATTAATAAGACTAAATGAAAAGAAAATAAAAGTTATTAAATAATGCATGAATGGAGGATTTACGGATGTATAATATAGAAATGGAAGATATTGATCCAGAAAAGACCTACGATCTTATTGTTTTGGGCGGTGGTCCAACTGCAATAGGTTGTGCAATCTATGCTGCTCGATTTGCATTAGATGTATTAGTCATAGGTAAAATTTTTGGAGGTTTAATCGCAACAACTCATCTTGTAGAAAATTATCCCGGAATTACCTCTACAAGCGGTCAAGGTTTGATGGAAATGTTTAAGGATCACATGAATTCCTTGCACATTCCTTACATAACGGACGAAATTCGAAGTATAGAGAAAACTAGTGATTACTTCATTCTTCACTCGTTTTTTCAAAAGTTTAAAGCAAAAAGTGTAGTTATAGCTACAGGATCGGAGAGGAAGAAGTTAGGCGTCACCGGTGAAGAGGAATTTGCTGGAAAAGGCGTTTCCTATTGCGCTACATGTGACGGCCCATTTTATAAAGATAAAACCGTATGTGTGATTGGTGGAAGTGATTCTGCTGCAAAGGAAGCGTTATTTTTATCTCAAAATGTAAAAAAAGTGTATATCATATATCGAGGAGAAGAAATACGTGCCGAACCTATAAATAAAAAAAGAGTAAAGGCAAATCAAAAAATTGAGATCATTTATAGAACCAATATCGTAGAGATTAAAGGGGATAATAATGTTAGGGCAGTCATTTTCGATAATGGCACAGAATTTGAAATAGATGGTGTTTTTATTGAAGTAGGGTCTAATCCTAACTCAGATCTAGCAAAACACATAGGTATAAAAACAAATAATAAAGATGAAATTATTATTAATAGAACGTCAGAAACAAACGTACCTGGAGTATTCGCTGCTGGCGACGTTGCGGACGCACCATTTAAACAGGCTATAACTGGGGTAGCAGAAGGGGTAATTGCAGCTTATTCCGCCTTCGATTATGTTAAAAAGATGAATATTGAATATTAGATCATTCAGATTCTACTAAATTTTTAAAACAAAGAAATTTAATTTTTATTAAAAAAAACAAATAATTGGGAAAATAATATGGAAGAAGAAAAACCAATTCCTCAAATAGTAAGAATGGACCAAGTCTTTGCGGTCGGAGGGACATACGAAGATCCTTCAGAATTTACCCGTAAAGTTAACAAAAACCTGAAGATTTTACGACAAAGCGACAAAAATTGCGAGGTAAAAGATATAAAATTTAGTGCCATTTCCGATCCTCGATATTCCAGCGCTGGACCTATACTGCTAGCTTTTATTATCGCTGAAGTTGATGTAGATATCACTCCAGAACCTGAAGTACGTGGTAAGAAACGAAAAAAGAAAAAGAAAAAGAGTAATTGAACTTCTTAATCCATTAAAAATCACGTTTCCTTAAAACTCTGCTAATGGGAGAGTTCCATTGAAATAAATCGTTTTACCATCAAAATTGATTTGTGCTACAATTATTGTTATTTTCTTCTTTCTTGCTTCAGATAATTTTATTGAAAATTTGGGATCAGTTTCAAAATTAGGTTTAAATTTAGAAGCTTTACGAAATACTAAAAACAAAAGCATTCCATTGTTATCAATAATTTCTTGTACATGTCGGGTTCCACGCTCAGTAGGTGCGTCAGGAAATAATGCTAAATCTCCATTTACAAGGGTTACTCCCTTTACTTCTAATGGTACGCCGTCTAATACGAAATCTATCCGACTTTTGCCAATCTTCACTTCTTTTCTTATTTCTTTTGCCTTCGCAGTTGCAGGAATGTACGGAAAAATTGTTGAAGCGATTTTAGAATGAATTGCCGTATCAATAATAATCCATTCTTCTCCTTTTTTAACGGCTTTAACATAATAA
The DNA here is from genome assembly GCA_013375475.1 of Promethearchaeota archaeon. GTDB lineage: Archaea > Asgardarchaeota > Lokiarchaeia > Sigyniarchaeales > SOKP01 > SOKP01. Next base: position 19,373 of record JABXKD010000017.1, on the reverse strand, counting down.
TCAAGTTTTCCGCGAGAATCCGTGAATAAAACTTCACTTCCCTTAATCAATAACTCCGTTAACCTTCCAGGATCGTGAATATGAGCAGATTTTACTTCTTGTTTGTGCTTAATTTCACTTACAAATCGATTAGGACGAGTTAAAAAAACTCCTTTTTTGAGGTTTGGGATTTCAAAAAGTGCTATTTTGCTGTGATACATTCTAAAACTACTCAAAACGGGATTAATTTAATTAAAGTTATATTAAATTGATTTAAATAAATTTCATTATATAATATAAACTATAGAGATAAATGGAGTTTCAGTTTTAACTAAAATAATGAGTGATACACCCGAAAACATTGTGAGTTATAAATTTCATAATATAGATGTTAGCAAATGTAAAAGATGCGAAGCTTTTTCGTGTGAAGAGGCTTGCTTTAGAGGAATATACGAAGTTTTAAATAAAGACTCCGAACCTGTGTGCACCGTTGTAGAAGAACGAGAAGATCACTGCATTAAATGTCATATTTGTACTACTGCTTGTAAATTAAGAGCAATAACCATTGATTGAGTTAAATAGATTAATTTTATGTTTATTATAAAAACGAATTCCTTCTTTATTGGTATTTTAAATTAGTTAGTGTTGTTTTTTATATAATTTATAAAATATAAGTATACTTTTAATTTGTAAAATTATTATCTAAATATAGAATTAAAATTATTAAGAGTTAATAGATATGATTTCAGAGAAATTAAAACTTGATGATATTGATCGCAGAATAATTACATTAGTACAAGACGATCCAAACTTAACTCACACTGAAATTGCATTAAAAATTAATAGATCTCAACCAACTGTTGGGATGAGAATAAAAAAGCTTGAAAAAGAAGGAATTCTCCAATTTCAGCCAGGGATAAATTTCAGAAAAGTAGATTTATTTTTAGCCACTGTGGAATTGAATACTAAACGACCAAATGAAATTCTTGAAATGGCAAGATTTTGCCCATTTATGTTGAACGCGTTTCGATTAAGTGGTTCCCATAACATCTGTATTTTACTTGCGAGCTCAAAAATCGATAAATTGGATAATATTGTAAATTACCATTTCAGAAGCGACCCTGGCGTTCAATCTGTCTCAATGAATATGGTAACAGAGATAGCTAAGGATTTCATAATGCCTGTCGATTTCGAAAGCGAGGAACACCTCCCAACGCTCGAATCGGGTTGCGGTGAGAAGTGTAAATTTAAGATGGCACAATTAAAAGGATTAGTAGATAATATAGAATAAACTTTCTATTTTTCGTCTTCCATATCAGGTGTATCAAATTTGTATTTTGGAAGATTTACATTCAAATTACAATTTGGTCCGCATACATTTGAATGATAGTCAAACTTCTCTATTTGAAAATCAATTGGAACTACAAAATCATGAACTGAATCAATTAAAATGTTAGTTTTTACATTAATAACATTTGGATCTTTTCTAAAGCATAAATCTACTAATTTTTCAATGGTTTGAAGATCGGAAGCTGCAATAAAGCATAATAAATTAAATTCACCAGAGATCTTAAACGCGTGATTGACAAAAGGGCACTGTTTTATTTTATTGACTACAACTTCCACATCCTTGGTAGATACGAAAACTATAGCTACTTTGATGTCGACTTTCTTGATATTAAAACCTACTTGTTTAGTCAACAGATTTTTTCGCTCTAATTTAATGATTCTTGCCCCTACTGCTGGCTGGGATTTCTCTATTTCTCGTGCAATTTGGGAATGAGTAACATCTGCATCCTTCTCGAGCATCTCAATTATCTTGTAATCGTCATCGTCAATACCCAATATTTCCTTAAAAGTTTTTTTTATCATAGTCTTTTTCCTCTTCTACCTAGAGAAGTTATTAATTAATTAATTTGATTTTAATAAATTAAAATTTATTTAAATTTTCACTTAAATTATATGAATAGTTATAATCAAGTTGTTTTATTTTATAAATTCTTATGCTATTTTTACAGCTATTTTGACTTAGAAAAAATATGAGGTTTTTTACCTAAATTAAAGATGGGATAATATTTATCGTAAAAATAACAACAGTAAAACCAATGAATCCAATTAAAAAATAAATAGGTTGACCTTTTTCTTTTTCAGGAATTACTTCCCTCACAATTGTGTAAAGAATTACTCCCGAAACAAAAGAAAAGAAGATATAGAACAATTCTGTGTATTCAAAATACATTAAATCTAAAAATAATCCCATTAATACTCCTAAGAAATTTGAGAGAGCTAAAACATATTTACGAGTCATATTCTCATTAATATCGTATGAGTCATAGATTTCTAGATCCGTAAATATGATATGACTTTCAGATCTGTTAGTTATAATTGCTCTAAACCAAGCAAATAGAAAAAATAATATCCCGCTTTTAAGATCGAAAGCAAGTAATCCCACAACGATAATCCCTACAAGAAGATGATACGAGAAATTAGTAAAAAAACGCAGACTGCTTAAATCTTCGTTGACATGTGTTTGAATCTTAAATTTATAACGATTTATTTCCTCTTTGAACCCTCCACCTTGTTTGTGTAAATCTGCTATTGCTAGGGCTATATCTTTTAAAGCCATATCGTCTAAATCGTCTTTTTCTAATTCTTTAGTTAAAATATTCTCTATGTTATCTTCAACACTTTGCAGAATTTTTTCTTTTTTGATTAATTTACGCATTCGCTTCTGCGATTTAGATTCTACCTTTTGTAAAATTAATTTTTCAGAAAGGTGGACAAATACAAAACCAATTAACACAAATAAGTACTCAAAAAATGAAAGTTCAAATGGGAGTACGGGAATATTGTCGGCTATTTCTGGGAGAAGAACTAAGAAAAAATAAGAGATAGATATTCCCGCTATTAGAGAAACATTGAGTTTAGGATGTGTTCTTTGATAAAAATCGACTATGAAAAAAAGTACACTAAATATTAATGAAATGACAGCTATAATTGTAAAACTAATTGACATTAAATATTTGAATGCGATTTTAATTTAAAAGGTTTTTAATATTATATTGGAGTTAATAATACGCACTTCACGAACCAAAGTATGAAAATCATAAATATTTAAGGTATTTTTCCTTGAATTTTATAATGACATATTTAATAATTTCTACAAATTCTTGAAGAGGAGATCTTTAATTCAATTCTTCATAATCACTTCGAGTGAAGATAAAGCCTCTATGAATATGCGAGAAGTTTTTTTAAACTCTAACCAATTTTCTTTTATTGAAACTAATACTGCATGGCAAGAAAAACCCCTATTTAGTTTAGAGAAATCTTCCTTTAAAGGGAAATATGACAATTTGCTTAATGAAAATCAAATATTTCTAGGATTGACACAGAAACCCCTAATATTTCTTGAAAATCTCAAGCTTAGAGGGACGAATTTCACACCCGATTTAATAATTTTCGCTAGTAGACATACTTCTATGACTGCGCGACCCGCTTTTTTAGTTCATACAACCGGAAATTGGAGCAATAATGCGGATTTTGGTGGAAAGGCTCAAGATTTATCCAAAACAAGTGCACTACTATCTAAGGCAGGTATTGAATCATTAAGAGAACAAATCGAAAAATTCGATATTCCTGATTTTTCTTTAGATATGGAGGTAACTCATCATGGACCAACCACTTTAGATATCCCTTTAATATTTATGGAATTAGGGAGTAGTAAACAAGAATGGGTAATTAAGGAGGCAGGTGAACTTGCTGCAAATGCTATTGTTAACACAGTTTTCAAGTATCTGGGTTTTAAAGAAGAAAAAACTCAACAAGTTGGTTTAGGATTCGGTGGTACTCACTATGCCCCTAATTTTTTTAGGTTAATCACTAATACGAACATCGCACTTTCATTTATCTGCCCAAAGTATTACATCCAAGAATTAAACGAGAACTTCATTAAAATGATGATCAATAATACAATGGAAGAAATTGATTACTTCATAGTAGATTGGAAGGGAACTAATTCTGAAGACAAAAAACACTTGATTCCCTTACTTGAAAAATTTAACATCCCAGTTAGAAAAACAAGAAGCTTTACAACACATTAAAAATGATTAGGTCTTTTGGGGTATAAATATTATACTTATTTTAGTTTCTCGTAGTATTCTACTAAATTACTAAAAACATAATGACAAGCTATGTAACCTTGAGTAGCTGCTTTCTGTAAAACTTCATTGATGAAATCTGGATGTATAGAATCGTCATTTATAGTAACATTTAATTCTCTTACGTTGTAATAACTGCGATAAAATAGAGTTGGCCATTCTACTAATCTACTAATCGTTTGATTGTAGGTTTTTTTACCTTCTTCAGATAATTCTAATTCATTTTTTATGCGATAGGAAAGAGATTTCCCTTTTTTTATTTTAGTAATAAATCCATCTGAGGCTATTTCATGCATGTAGGTTTTAAGTTGATTAGCTTTTAGATGTATGTTAATTTTTTTAAGATTATCAAGAATTTCTGTAGTCTTCTGGTCTTTAAATTTAATTAACAAGTAATTTCTCGCAAAAATATTGTATTTTAATGGCACCGTTTCGTGGTCTAATTGATTATATTGAATTAAGTCACCTAAAATTTTCTTAGCGACAAAATATTTAAGGATAACCTGGTCTGCTTCGTTAAAATTGCTTAGGAAAATTTCAGAATCTTTAAAATAAGAGTTATAAAGAGCCGTTAAGAGTGATTTTATTGAATGAAACCCATCTTCAAAAGAGAGCTTGATTATATTGAGCGCTTTAATTCTATAATCTTTATCTGTCAGAAATTTATCTTTATCAACTTTAATGGAGCGAATTAAGTGAGGTTCTACGTTTAAAGAAGCAAAATTTTCATCCCATTCTTTTTTAAAACGAGAAGATTGAGTGCTAGCGATAGAGTAGAGCTTATCCAAAACAGTGTATAATTTATTTAAGAATTGCTCTCCAGTTACATCAGTCATCTACGAATCCCTTAACTTTCTAGCTTCTATTTTTTAGAATTAATTATTATTAAACACTAAAAAGTATTAAAGTTTTATTTAAAATAAGTAATATGATAGTATAATTGAGAAACTTTAAATAATTATGGTGGTGTTCAACTTGAAAATCGAGCATTTTGCTGTTAGTTCGAATTCCGAAGAAGATAGTGATAGATTTTTTATCGAATTACTTGGCTTGAAAAAAGAAAGAGCCTTCGTTGTATCTGATGACCTTATGGAACAGTTTTTTGGAGTAAAAAAAGAGCAAAAAATAGTTAGATATAGTAATGATAAGGTGAGTGTTGAAGCTTTTATTACGGAAGATACTAGTTCGGCAATGGACAAATTTACCCATACATGCCTTATAATTGAGGATCGAGAAAAACTTGTAGAAAAAGCAAAACAATTACTTTTCGAAGTAATCAAAGTCCCTAGAAAGAACAGTGTCGGCTTTTACTTATTTTTGAAAGATACCTTCGGTAATATATATGAGATTAAATAACAATAACATTTTTTAGAGTAGGTTTTTATTAAAACATGGGGCGTTTTATAATACCTCAAAATAATGAATGTGACCATCATTAATGCCGGGATCATACAAGCTAAAATTAATCTTAGGAGGATTACAAGATTCGGGTAAAACTACTTTCATTAAGAGTGATAGAAAACAAAACAATTCTATTGGTGTTTCATTTGAATCTGTCGAATGTTTCGTTAATGAGGGTGACCATTTTAAATTTATTGTATGGGATCTAAAAGATAGCCAAAGATTTAGATTTCTTTTTCCTTATTTTTGTCGAGGTGCTAGTGCGGGATTATTATGTTTTGATTTATCCAAAATTGAATCTTTCTTAGACTTAACAAGGTGGATAAATCTTTTTAGGGCAAGTGCAGGAAAAATTCCAATAATCCTAATTGGAACCAAAGCCGATTTAGCAATACGAGAAGTAACAGATGAAATGATTAACAGGTTCGCTGCTACTAACGGAATTGAATATGCTGGGGAATCATCCTTATTGGAATTAGATAATAAGCTAGAAGAAGTGTTTAAAATGGTAGTTCAATCATTAAATCCAGATACTTGCATAGAATATTTTCATGTTTCCAAAAAGGAAGACGATGAAGAATTTAAGCTTGTAGAAAAGTTCTTTGATCAATGCCCAATATGCAAAAAATTGAACTATCATAGTGCAAATCTGAGAGTCCTTTTTTCTAATAAGACCAATCCTAATACTCTGGGTTTAAGAGAAAATTTAATTAGATTAGTTGATAATATTGAGATAATTAATTTAGAATACTCTAATCACATTACTTTTGGGATTCCTTGTTGCGAATGTTATAAAGAAATATTTGGCTAATTTTATAAAATTCCAGAGGCAATAATTATGTCCTTATGGTCAAATGCTAGTTTTAAAGTCTTAATTTTGGAAACTTGCACAATTTCTAGAGATTGAGCATCATCCTTTGCAATTGGATTTTCAGATTTTGTTAACGGTTCACACAAATAAGCTATAGAGATATTGTGACCTCTGGGATCACGTTTGGGATCTGAAAAAACATTAATAAGATTTACAATTTTCACGTTGATATTCGTTTCTTCGTAAGCTTCTCTGATACACGCCTCTTCTACATTTTCGCCTACATTAACAAAACCACCGGGTAGAGCTAATTCCCCCTTAAATGGTGGATTTTTCCTACGAATTAAAACTATATGATTTTCTGGGTATTTTATAACCGCATCAACAGCTACCATTGGAGTTATAATTTTTCGCAATATTAATCATCCCATACATCTGAGCTCAATAAGTGCTCTATGCGCGTTCGACGCGGTCTAACAAACTTAGTTCGACTTAATTTTCGTTCTAAAAGGAGATTCCGTTCGAGGTTTATAGAATTTACCATAAATACTTCTATATCTCCCTTGTCTAAAATAATGTGGTTAAAGCTAGGACTATCATCTGCTCTAACTTTTTTAGAAGTAGAAGTACCACAGTAGAGAAATGTTGTCGGTCCGATGACATATGCGTGGGGCACATGTCTGTGTCCCATTAATACCAAATCAAGTTCAAATAATTGAGTAAATTCGAGTATTTCACCAGCATCTCTCACAGTAGTAAATTTCTGTCCTGAAAGAGGTACTGGTATTAAGTGATGGTGAAGCGCCAGTATTCTATTTTCCAGATTTTTATTAAAGCATCTGCCACAAAAATCTAATTGCTCATCCCCAATCATTCCTTCGCTCATGTCGTCCCTTGCAGAGCAGACTCCTACAATCAGAGTATCCAACTCATCTAATATTAATCTGGAGCGACGAGGTCCAATTATTTTCTCGAAGTAGATTAGACCTGAATTTTTTGCATCGTGGTTCCCAGGCACAATTAGCATTTTAGTAATATTTCTAATTCTCTGAATATAAGGCAGAACCGCGTGAAATTGTGTAACTCTTCCTTTATGAACCAAATCTCCAGTACAAATTACCACATCTGGTTTTTTGTCCTCAATATAACTTATAACATTTTCCATATACTCAGGTACAAACTCATTACCGTAATGGAAGTCGGATATATGGACAATTTCAACCAAATTTTCTCATCTCCATTTCTTAAAAAACCGATTTTTCTATAAGGTGTTTTAATGCATATTAAATTTTAAACTATATTAAAGAATTTTAATTCCATCTAGAAAAAATTTTAGTAAAATAACACGCAAAAATAAAAAACTGTTCTCAAAATGAGTTTAATTAACTAAATTTCTAAAAAATACTAAACACATATTAGTTCATTAAAAACTTTCTGCGTTTTTCTAGATTGAGATATTTCATCTAACACGATTTTATCATTACAATCTACGCATATGTTTTTAGCTGTTTTTAGATTTTTGATTTGTCCGCATTCAGGACAAAAAAACTCTCGATATACTATTTTCATATTAAATTTCACCACTAAATTCTATTGTATTTTAAGATTTTAACTAAATCTAGATTAATCTGATCTATAATAATATCAAGTGATTTCTCAAGTGGAGTATCAGTAAAATTCCTTTTGAGTTTTAAGTAATCTTCCTTTTTTTCCGTTAAATCTACCAATATTTCTTCAAACATAATTAATCTAAAATCTTCTCCTTTCTCTTTAATATTGTAAGTTTTTCAGTTGTTTTAAGTGATTTCGCCATAGTATATAGAATCTATATAGTTAAATAATATAAGTAGAAGTTAGAATAAACCCGACTTTACCGTTTAATCAGAGAATATATATATAAAATTAATAGAAAAACCTAATAAAGACCATGAAAAATTTAATTATCTATTAATTTCTCTTTTATAAAATTAACCAGATCGTCAATAATTATTTCTTTATCCCCAATAAACACTTGACCATAATCTTTCTTACCACCACCTTTACCACCGTATTTAGAAGCAATTTTTTTAACAAATTCCCCCATATTAAAATCTGATCTCTTCATAAGTTCTTTCCCTACCATCCCAATAATAGTAATACCTTTCTCATCTTCATTGATAAAAATTGTGTTAAGATCTTCAGATTTATTTAGGATTTTCACGCTTAGATTCTTAAGATCGTTTTGAGTAAGATTTTCAAAGGAATTAAAAATCATTTTAGAGTCTTTGAATAAAAACGCGGATTTGATAAGATTTTTCATGAAATTTTCGTCAAACAAGTTTTCTACCTCCTTTAATTTTGCTTTAGCATCGTTCCATTCATTATATAATTTTTTTATCTTCAGGGGAACATCTTCTTTCTTAGTATTTAGAATTCGAGCTAATTCTGTTAAGATTTCTAATTCAAAAGTATTATCTGAATTCAGAACCATGTCATTTTCATTAAATTTTCCCGTTTGTATTGATTTGTTTAAGTTCTTCCACTTATTTAATAATTCTTCAACTCTACCTACGATTTTGTTCTGTGAAATTTGTAATAATTTCTCTAATTGGTTTAAAATGAGAGTATCTTCTACTTCAAGCTCTTTTGTGGCAGAGCCTGCTGTAAAAGTTAATCTCACTATTCCATCCTGAATTTTTTGTGATTTAATTATTTTAATTCTTCCTGCTTCAGAAGTATTATTTAAGTGCGTACCACCACAAGCTTCTACATCTACATTGGGAATCTCAACAATTCTAATATTTTTTCCAGGCACAGCTCCTCCTTGATATATTCTCATCCCGTATTTCTTTTCTGCTTCAGATCTTGGAATAAAAGAAAGATTCAAATCAATTGCCTTTTTAACTATCTCGTTCGCTTTATTTTCTATTTTTAGTAAATTTTCTCTCGATATTTGCTCGTAGTGAGTAATATCTAAATTGGAATGTTTCATAGACTTCTTAGCTCCAGCTTGATTAATATGTTCTCCCAATACAAAACGAGCAGCAGCATTTACAATGTGAGTCGCTGTATGATGTTGAGAGAGCTGTGTACGCCATTCTTTATCAACTTCAACTTTAACACTTTCCCCCTCTTTAAATTTTGGTTTTTCAGATAAAATGTGGATAATATAATTACCTTGTTTAACCACATTATCGAATTTTTGGCCGTTAATAGTTCCAATATCGTGTAGTTGTCCTCCTGAAGTAGGATAAGCAACAGATTGATCAAGAATCACATTGTTACCAACTATTTTAAGAACTTTAGCGGTGTTAGCGGTTTCGGTATAATCGTAATAATAGAGAGATTTGGTTTCCAATGTGTCGTCAAATTCTATCTTAATTTCTTTCTGAAAAGCGTTAACTTGTTCTCCTTTTTCGTGCCTTTCTACTACTAGACTGTAGAAATTATCGGGTATTTTTACCGTTCTTCCAAATTTTTTCGCGGTTTCCTTAACCATCTCTGGATTTATTCCTCTGGAGTCATAAATTTCAATCAATGTTTCGGTTGAAATTTCTCCCTTAACAAGTAACTTTTCTAATATCTTATTCGCTTTTCTTTTTGTAACATAATACTTTTCTTTTTCAACTTTTAAAATCTTCTCTAGATCGTCTAACCGTTCAGAAACTTCAGGAAATAATTCTTTCAGTTCTGCTGCATGCCATCTACAAACATCAGAAACATCGATATCCCACTTAAATTTATCGATAAAGCTTAAGGCGCGTCTTAAAATAACTCTAAGATTATATCCACCACCAACATTAGAGGGGAGCTTTCCATCGTTGATCGCAAACAATAGAGTCCTCGAATGGTCAGCAATGGAATAGATGGCAGTCATTGGTAATATTTTTTCTTGCAACTCGTCTAGATCTACGTTGAGTTCTGCTGATACTTTCTCCCAAGCAGCTTCCAAGTCGTCTACTTCATCTATATTCAAATACGCAGAATATCTCGAAAATTTATTGTATAACTCAAAATCAGTATCTATTTTAGTTATGGTTCTCAATCGAGAAATTACTTCTGGAAATGTTGCCTCATATATGTTTGGAGTTCCTTGCGAGAACCATGCCACTCGTTCTTGACCTAAACCCATATCTAAAACTTTTAAACTCAATTCTTGAGGGCCAGTTGTAGTTTGCTCGAACATTGTATACACTTGATTAAATAATTCTACTCCTCTACTAAAAAATTCAAGACTACAACCAAAGGATCCACCTCCTGCCCAACTATCTTCGTGAATCGTGATTTCTTCCTTCGCTAAACCTACACCTTCATGAATAAAAGCATGAATATCTAAGAAGAGTTCTCCCTGATTCCACTCTTCAGGTGGCACGAAAACATGTTGTCCTACCATGATGAAACCTGTATTGTGTGAACCCGTCAATCCTACATTCTCAATATCGTTAAATCTCAAACAAAATTGAGGAATAATTAATTTTTTTGCAGGTGGCTCAACCTCACCGGTAATAACATAAGGCTGAAAAGCAGATATTGATGCAATAGTGAATTCTGAAGTAGGATTCCATCTTGCTACGCATGGGTACCTTTTAATAGGGACATATCCTCGAGGCTCAAGTATCTCGACAATCTTTTTCCATACACCGATATAGGAGAGTTTTACTTTAGCGGGATTATTAAATGTAATTTGAAATCCGCCAGAACAGACAGGGTCTCCACAAACTTTTCTTTCCTTGACGGTAGTCCAGAAATTCGCTCCGCAGCATTCACATTGCTTTCTCATGTATCCTAATTGCCTTAATTCTTTAGTTGGAAAAAATTCATCCGGATTCTTTGAAGCTATCGTTTTAAATATTTTTTTAAGCTCCTTATCGTTAGTAGCGCCTTTTAATTGTGTTCTTTCTTCATTGGATAACATGTGGATCAAAAGCTAAGTGTTGATTATCATCTGATATTATTAATTAATACAATTAATGACTTCCTAAAATCTTTTTCTTAAATTTAAGGACTTCAAATTTGGAAGTAGAGAGATTATCTTTTGACGGAATTGTTAAAATTTTTATATAAGATTATCATATTATTTCTTAACAAAAGTAGTAACAGATTTAGAAGGGTGAAAACAATATGGTTAAAATTATGGTGATTGGAAAATACCCTCACAATAAGTTAAACGAAAATATCAAAGCCTATATGAGAACTGACAAGCCTGCTTACCCTGATTTCTTGAAAAAAGTAGAAAATTGGGCCGCACAAATAACTCGTGGAAAACAAAAAATATACGCAGTATATGAATGTCCAGATGATAAAGTTATTGAAAGTATGGCTGCTTTAGCAAAAAGACATATCTTTTATGCTTCTGTAGAGGGATATACTTTTAAAATGGAGTTACTTGCGGAAGCAGATGAGGCTATTAAAGAATTTTTAAAGAAATAGATCTTTTAAAATAATTTAATTCTTTTTTTTATTATAGTTTCAATCTAAAGGTCTAATGTTTGAAGTCGAGAATATCCGTCTTTTGCGAAATCGTAATCAAGGAGTTCGATTTTTTCTGGAATTATTTTTAAGAGGAGTTTTCTTTTTCCACGGACAATTTTTTGAACCTTATCAAACTCTTCGTCCCCATCCCTTAAAAAGATCAGCTTATCTTTCCCGGATGCTGTAATTTGCATACCCTGTATTTTACCCGTATCCATTGGCGTATATATTCCAATACTGATGTTTGGATTTTCTTCGATATTCTTTACTTTTCTCCCAGGGGCAGGTCCTACATAGATATTAAAATTATTAGATTTCTTATCTATATAAAAATCCATAGGTGTAGCTCTAGGTATATTATCTGAACAGGTACAAAGTACGAGTATCTTTCTTTTATCTAAAAAATCTTGAATTGCTTTTTTTAAATCTTCTTTTGGCATTTTATTTTCTATGATAAATTCACCTTAGTACTATTGTTATTAGTAATAAGGATTTTTTTAAAAAAAGCTTATTGAATGGTAAAGTTGGATTATAATTCATTCGCCCTATATAGATGTTCTTTACAGACTACCTATATTAGAGTGTGGAAATTCAGTCCCATGTATTGCTGCTTGTACATATGGCGAGATTGGGCCTCGACCTAACGCCATAATCCTGATTTTCGATCCTAAAGTTGGATTTAACGAAGTTCCAAATTTAAGTGAAGCATCCTCTGGGATTTCACCGGAAATTGTTGAGATAATCCTATCAATTTTACTAAGCGATAATTGATGATCTCCTGAAACCGAAACAATACATTTATCAACTTTTTTAGTATCTGGCTCTAAGAGAGGATTATGTAATGCTAGTTTTGCCTTTTTTATTAGATCAGCTTCTTCCCCTAAAGATTCTGTGATACCTATTAATCCAGAAGGGTAGGCTCCTTTTTTCTCAAGGACTTTTCTTACATCAGCGTAATCAATGTTAATCAAACCGCAGTTATTTATTAAATTAATTATTTCTTTAATGGATCGAATTAATACTTCGTCCATTATCTTAAAACCAGCTAAAATAGGTAATTTTTGATTAAAACGCAGAAGATTGTTGTTTGGAATTGGTATTAAAGTATCAGAATATTTCATGAGCTCTTCTAAACCTCTCCTGGCTCTTAAACTTCTTTCGGTTCCCTCAGATGAAAAAGGAACAGAGCAAAAGGAAACAACAGTAGCTTTATTTTTCTTTGCTTCCCTTGCTATAACAGGAGCAGCTCCAGTACCAGTACCTCCTCCCAAACCAAAAGTTAAAAAAACTACATCAGCGTTTAAAACTTGAGAAAGACGATCTACATCTTCTTCAGCAGCTGCAGTACCAACGCTCGGATCGTTGCCTGAGCCTAACCCGTTGCAAATTTCCTTTCCAATCAGTAGTTTTTGATTAGAATTTGAGTAATATAAATCGTGCGCATCCGTATTAACATTTAAAGTTTCTACTAATTCTGAATCAAAATCTTGCATTCTTGATACGGTATTATTACCTGCTCCGCCCACTCCGATGATTAAAGATTTTATTTTTATAACTTTAAGTAAGTCTGAAAGGTACGTATCATTATCTAAATTTGAAGAGTTGTTAGAATTTATATTGTGTTGGGCAATTTCTTTAAACCGGGATCTAACCGATACTCTTGAATTTACGATTTTGCTTAGATCAAATTCGTCATCATCCATAAAAAGTTACCATAAGTAGGAGTAATTAGTTAATAATATGTGTATTATATCCAAATAATATAAGGAAGTAATATGCATGTAATATTGAAAATCGATAACATCAAGGTTATTTCTAAATTTCTACTTATTTGTGAGAGAAAAAGGATATATATCGGACAGCATAAATTTAAAAGACTGAAGACTATATTTTTTATGCTTGAGGTTAATTGAAATATGGAAACTGAACTGAATAATAACGCAACGGATTCTTCATTCATAGATTCAGAAGGAGAGGATGTAATAAAAGTCAGAGCCATCATCAGTTGTCCGTCTGGAGATTATAAAAAAAAGTTTAAAAACAAATTTCCTAGAAAAGACTTGGAGCTTATGGTAGTTGCTTTCAAAATATTTGATTTCATGACTTGCTCTAAATGTGGAGAACTTTTAAATCTCAATTTGGAGTTTGAAATATAGCTAATTCAGTAAGATAATACCTATTTTCTGTCACAAAAATTAGTATAAGCTTTACTGCAAGTATTGTAATATCTAAACACTAAGTTGAATCTCCCCGTAAGTCCCGCCCCCACCCGGCGTGTATTCAATTTTGTTCTCTCTTATTGCTACAATAACTTTAGCGATTTTTTCGTCGAATTTTTTGATATCTTCAATAGGAACTTCTATTATAATATCAAACTCTGTTCCTAATTCGTTTATTATCTTATTATAAGTGTTTAACACAGTCGTGCTTGAAGCACTTTTAATATTTTTAACAGCTCGAATAATGTCAATTAATGGTACGGCATTTATATATTGCGGTCTATGGTCAGGGTGTATCGGTTCTGAGGATGTAGAAATTACTTCAATACGTTCACTTACACCCAATTTAATTTTAATGTTTTTATTGATTTTTTCCTTACATGCTGGACATGTTACTTTTTCCTTGGAAACACTATCGATATATTCTTTTTTTGCCTTGTTAGGGTTGTTTGTCAGAACTTTAATAAAATCTTCTGTGATAGAATACTGATTGAATAGAGAAATCCCTTGTTTTTCTGTTTTTTTAAACAATATTCTTCTCCTACATTTGTGGCAAAACATATTAAAATATTTACCTAACTTTGGATGAAGTCCTACGTTCAATTCAACTTTACGTTGATTCTTTCTTTCAATTGCTAAAACTAATTCTTCAAAAGATGGATTATCCATTTTAAGTTTATTGTATTCTCTTCCTAAGGATCGGGGGTTTTCAGAATGTGCATCGCTATTGCTAAGAAAAGATATTTGTTTAAGGCAATCTAATCTGTCAGCTAAATCAGTATTAGCAGATAACCCTAACTCTAAAAATTTAACTTTTTTTACGGCATCTTGATAACACTCTTCGATAGTTTCATACTTTTTTTGACGAAATATTGCCTTAAATGGCGTAAATGCATGTGCGGGCCCAATAATTGCACCATAGTCAGTAATAATATCAACTAATTCAGCAGGAGATAGATCCACCCTTGGACGTCCCCCCCACTCGTCTAACATATTTTTTGAATAGGGACTAATCTTTTTTTGAACTTCTTTTACTGTAGAAAAATCAGGAAAAAAAACTACTTCATGAACGCTCTCTTGATCTTCAATTTCAGTCTGCAAAATAAAGTAAATATCTTTATATGAGAAAGCTCCGTCATTGTCTTTTTTCAAATTCTTTTCTAAATAGTTTAACCAATCAGGTTGCAACACATCTCCGGTTCCAAGGATATGAAGCCCTTTTTTCTTACTCGTCTCAACCATACTATCTAAATTTAACTTTTTAGATACTGCTATAGAATGAGGTGAGTGAATGTGTAAATCAGAATTAAAAAAATCCATTAGTTAATCTTAAATTACAATCTGTTAAATATCATTTGCTTTTAATCTTGAACCAATTTCAAT
This sequence comes from Promethearchaeota archaeon, assembly GCA_013375475.1. Taxonomy (GTDB): domain Archaea; phylum Asgardarchaeota; class Lokiarchaeia; order Sigyniarchaeales; family SOKP01; genus SOKP01. The sequence continues at coordinate 3,972 of JABXKD010000017.1, read as the reverse complement.
CCACTCTTTAGCTTTCTCAAAATTTCCCAATTTCTCGTGGCAACGAGCTACTGACTCCCAATAATCCACATCTGAAGGATCAAGAGAGATTACTTTATCAAAATGTATTATAGCTTCGTCGTAATTATTTTTAACATCACAAAAAATTATACCTAATTTCTTATGAGTATTGATATTATCTGGATCCATCCTAAGTGTGTTTTGGTAATACAATATTGCTTTATCGTAATCGTTTAACGCACTGTAACTGAATGCTAAATTTTCGTATAACACAGCATCTTCTTCTTGAAGATCTAACGCTTTCTCATAACATTTAATTGACTGTTCAAATTCTTCGGTAAATGTGTATGATAACCCTAAGTTATTCCAAGCCTCGATAAAGGTGGGATTTAGTTCTGTCGCCTTTTTGTAGCATTTTATCGCCAGATCGTAATTATCACTTTGCTCATAAGCAACATCCCCTAGATCAAACCATAATTCAGCGTTATTAGGATCAAGATCTATTGCTTTATTATAGTATTTTATTGCTTCGTCGTAATTCTGGTTATCGTAATATATTATGGCTAGATTGTTGTAAAGAAGTTGTTCATCCGGATTAATTTTTAACGCTTTTTTGTAGCACTTTATTGCTTCATTATATTGCTCATTTTCTCTATATATTAACGCTATATTATTCCAGACATCAGTGTAGCTAGGTTCGTATTCTAACGCAATTTTGTAGTATTTTAATGCGTTATCGTAATCTTTTAAGTCTTCATAAGCAAATCCCATGTTATAGTAAGCGATTGCATCGTCAGGTTCTATTTCGATTGATTTCTGATAACACTTTATAGCTTCTTTAAATTGGCGCAACATGCTATACGAAAGTCCAAGATTATTCCATACCTCGGGAAAGTAAGGATTGATATCTATCGCTCTTTGATACGCTTCTATTGCAGCCTTATATTCATTTTCGTCGTAATATGCATCCGCTAAATTGATCCACGCATCAGCGTCATTAGGATCTAATTCTGCTGACTTCTTATATCTCTCAATCATTTTAAAACCAGATATTGCTTAGAAAAATAAAGTTTTATCACTATTATTTTTTTGGATTTTAAAAATAACTATTAATTATGAGTTAATTACTACCATTTTATCGTGTTTTTGGCTTGTTAACAAAATTCTAAGATAAGTTCTAGTTTTAAATTTTACTTCTTCTAATTTTCCCTCAACAAATACAGATTCTCCTTTAGTTGCTTGTTCACAAAACCTTCCCCGAAAAGAATTTATTTCATTTAGGTTATTGAAATTAATACGATTACCATTGATTTTAGTTTCCAGAACTTTTAAGCACTCAATCTTATAAGCACAAGGAGTAAAAATTGAATTAGTTGATTTAATTATTTTTGCTTTTATTTTAATCCTTCCGAGATTCTTAAATTCATAATCGTAGAAAGTTCCATTCCAATCACTAGGGCTTTTGATATATCTTATAAAAAAATCAATTCCATGGAATTTTCCTTGATGTAACTTTCTTTTTTCGCTCTTCAAAAAATTTTCGAAACTTATACCAGAACCTCCTACCCTCCAATCATAATGAGTTTTGTATTCATTATAATTATAAGTCCTGAAATTGCTTGAAGTAAGGAGCATTGCTTTTAATTTATCTTGAAACTCTAAACTTGCACGTGTTCCATATATTATTAAATCTATGTCAGAATTATCTTTACTCAATCCTATCATGGGGGAACCAGAAATACCGATCGCATCTTCTGGTATGGAACCGATTGTGATTAATAATTCACACATATTTTTAGAATGTTTTTCGATTTCTGACAAATCTTTCCTCATTTTTAAGGCATCGTAGTATTCTCGAGGAGTATAAACTTTCTTTATATCTTCATTTTTTACACCCTGTAGCTCTAAATCAAGTTGGTTTGAATAAAAAAGAAATTGAGGATAATCTTCTCTTAACTTCAAATATCTATCATTCAAGGAATAGATTTTTTTATAATTTTTGCCTTCCTTTGATCTATCTCCATTTTTATCTGGATAAAATCTTAAAAAACAAATTTTCCGGTCTCGGGGATGGTGATAACCTTTAATATCGAAAAAAAGGTTGTTTTCTTTTGTCTCAAGGTAGTCCCCTTCAATTCCTTTTGGAATCTTCATAAGTCCCCCAAATTTACTCATTAATATCTCGAAGGCGTTTTAGATTTAATTTTGTATTTCGGTATTTCTTTTGCTTTTCTTAGTTCTCTCTCAAAATCTCTTTTCTCTTTAAGAAATCTCTCCTTATCACTGTCTAATCTTTGCCTTTCTTTTCTAATTGAAAATTTTTCATCCTCTATTTTTGATTTTTCTTTTTCCAATTTCCTAATTTCATCTTTTAAGCTTTTCAGTTTACTTTCCGAACTACTAATTTTATCTTCTAACGAAAAATAAGTATTTTCAGCTTTAGGTACTTTCCTATCTAATTCTTTTAATCTTGTTTCTTGCCCCTTTTTCTTTTTTTCTAAATTTCTAACATCATTATCTACATTATCTTTAAATTTCCCCAATTTCTCTTTTTTTTTCTCAATTTCACGAGCTTTAAGATTTAAATCTTTTTTCTTATAGCGGACCTTTTCCTTTTCATCTTTTAATCTTCTTTTCTCATCTTCAATTCGATTTTTTTCGTCTAATATATCTCTTCTCATACTACTTATTTCTTTGTTCAAGTTGTCTCTTTCTCGCGTTAAACTCTTAGTTTCGTTCCTTAATTCCATTAGATTGTTTTCCAGTTTTTCATTTGTCCTCTCTAACGCACTCTCTCTCCGTTCCATCCCGGGTAATTTGGTTTTAATTTCTTTTATTCTTTCTTTTGCATTTTCTTTTTCTTTTGCTATATATTTCTTCTCACTTTCTAATTCGTCTCTTAATCCATCTAATCTCTCTTGATATCGCTCTAAGTCGGCATTTTTCTGATCTAACTCTCTTTCTTTCTCATTGAGATTATTTTTACTCTCTTTTAACTCGTTTCTCATGTTGTTCAGTTTGCTATTAAGTTGTTCATGTTCATTTTGAAGATTTCTTAGTTGAAGTTCTTTTTCCTTTCTTTTTTTTTCTAAATCTTGAATATTATCTTGATATCCCTCAACCTTACTGATAACATTCTCCCATTCAATTTTCTCTTTATTTAACTTTATTCTTTCTTCTTTGATTTTTTTGAGTAATTTCGCATCAGAAATTTCGTCTAGTTGCTCTTCGGGTGTTTTTTCTCGAATTTGATACTTGGGAATAGGTTTATCCTTCATGATAATTCTTTAACTCATGTAATTAATTAATAATATTATATTGATTCGAATTCTAAAGTGTTTGTAATTTAAATTTGAGATTTTTTTTGGTTAAGTTAAGTTTATTTATATAACTTGAATTCTATTATTTTTTAAAAGATATATAAAATTAAGTAATCTAAATTTATGGTGTTAATCTAATGGATTTTGACGAGGATTTTGAAGATGAATTCGACGAAGAATTAGATGAGGATTTTGATGAAAATTTGGACGAAGATCTCGATGAAGCTGATTCAAAATCTCCTACAGATGATTTTAGAGTTAAAACTCCAGAACGCAAACCCCCTTCTGAAGGAAAGAAGATCTCAATTTTTTTCCTATCAACAATAGGACCAGGAGAGAAAAAACAAAAATTACTTATCAATGATGTTAATAAGGTAAGTGATATCAAAGAAACCGTAGCGAATTTATTTGCTTTAGATCCGTCTGATTTTCATTTGTCTTCAGGGGGAGTTACAATGGATGAGAATGACCAATTAAAAGACTATAATGTCAACGATAACGACGACATTTTATTAATTCCAGCTAGCGTTGCTGGTTGAATTTTTAGAAGGAAATAAAATTATTACAATATTTTTTCATTCTATTTATTTCTCGATGGAATAAGGGCTATTTCATCGTCGTCATCAATAGAATAATCCCTAATTTGCTTAGT
>JABXKD010000179.1:472-786 GCA_013375475.1 Promethearchaeota archaeon | reverse complement strand
GAATCTTTTGAATAAAACTCATTAAATCCTTAGTTTCGTGGGGATTCATTCCGGCTGCTGGTTCGTCTAAGAGCAACAACTTGGGCCTCGTAGCTAAAGCACGGGCAATCTCCAATCTTCTTTGTTCTCCATAAGGAAGTCCACCAGCTAAATTACTTTTCAAATTTTCTAAATTTACCTCTTTCAACAATTGTTTCGCTTCTTCTTTCATATAATTTTCTTCCTGTAAATATTGCGGCAAATGAAAAATAGCATTTAAAAATGAAGATTTTAAAAGTAAATTGCAAACAACAATTACATAATCAATCACTGAG
>JABXKD010000179.1:0-462 GCA_013375475.1 Promethearchaeota archaeon | reverse complement strand
AGTGATTTCATCAATCCTTTTCCTGGTTATTTCCTGTCCTTTAAAATAAATACTTCCCTTGATAGGTTTATATACCCCGGTTAGCATATTAAAGACTGTAGTTTTGCCAGCTCCATTAGGACCGATTAAACCTACCAATTCCCCCTCTTCTAAATTTAGATAAAAATCAGAGACAGCTGTCAATCCTCCAAATCGGATAGTAATATTATCTGCTTTTAAAATACTCATCTCTTTTTTAACTTCCTTCCTCTACCTCTTTTTTACTTCTACCAACCTTATGATATAACCACTCCCAGGAACATTCCTTGGTTCCCATAAGTCCCTGGTGAAAGAATAAAATAACTATCATTAATAAAATAGAAAATATTAGCATTCTCATTCCCGGAATCCCGGGAATATTTAATCCAAAAAAACTCATCGGTGATTCAACCGATCTTAGCACTTCCATTAATATTGCAAACG
>JABXKD010000178.1 GCA_013375475.1 Promethearchaeota archaeon | reverse complement strand
AACTTCAATAGATCTTTCTAAGGTTTTATTTATTCCTTCTAGAAATAGATCTAGTTTAGTTTCTGTTTCTACTATATTATCCACATAAGAAATCAATAGGCTCGCATTATCTATTGATATTGTAATTGTTTGATTCAAAGTAAAAGTATCTGCTAAATATACTTGTATGGAGACACTTATATTAACATCTTTTAAAATTAAACTTGTAACATCAAATCCTCCAACTTTTATATCTTGAAAGGTTTCTTTTGCTTTAGACAGTTTAACTGTCTCTGTATGAACTCTATTATTTATATATACTCTAATTTCTGAATTAGGAGAAGAAGATGTCCAATTTTTTTGATCAATTATGTATTTAAAATTCAACGTTGCATTTTCGATATCAATGTTTGCTCCAGCTAATTTATTTCCAATCTGATTCCAAGAAATTGATGTAGATTGATCTATCTTTTTCTCATATGAAAATGTTAAATTTATAGATTTTATAATTAATAATTTCCACCAATCACTATCTTGAGGAAAATTATCCTCACACCATATCCTCATACCTATTGCAACTGTAAAGTTATAATTATCTTCATTCAAAACTGAAGTAAGATAAAAAATTAAAGTTTGTTCTGTTACGGGTATCATTAAAGTGTCGCTCAGCGTAGATATTTCAGGGGAATCTTGTCCTAAATTCGTTGTTTGATATTTTCCGATTTCATGTATATTATTTTTAGGTAAATCAGAAATTAATACATAAAATCTTACATAATCTCCTGTAGCGTATTGGGTTGTATTAGTACCAAG
>JABXKD010000177.1 GCA_013375475.1 Promethearchaeota archaeon | reverse complement strand
CAGTAAAATGGGTTTCCTGAATCATCTTTTATCTCGTCCATCCAACGAACGACCCTTCTTGATCATGGTCGTTGGCTATCCGGATAAAGATGCTGTCATACCTAAAATAGAAAAAAAATCAGCAAAAGAGATTATTAAATTTGTTTGAAATAAAAAATAATGGAAAATGTGAAGCCTAACATCAGGAATCTTTATATAACTTATTTTCACAGAAAAATTTGATTTTTAAATAAAATTGTGGTATTATTTATACAAAGCATCAAATAAATAAGCGTATTTTGGTATAAATATAATATCTATTATATCATTATACTAAAACAAGTAGCTATATTATCTAAGATCAAGATTATAAGTAACAGCCTATCTCTATCCCAAGAGACCCACTAAGTAACATTCTTCTAACTATACTAATCATCCAACCATCAATCTTCTATCATTACGTAACCAAAAATTAAATATTTTCTTCTGTATGAAGGTAACAGGAGAGACCTTTTCTTGATAAAGTAAAGAAAAGGAGCCGAAGAATCAAGATACTATAAATATAAACTCCTTTAGACAAAAGTCCGCAGTATGAGACGCACTCCTTATTTTTTTTGCTCTTTCCCTTTTAATATCTTAATTTTTATGATTCTACCAATCAGAGAAATAATTCCTGAACCTAAGAATCTAGAAATCCTTTCTCTTTGAGAATAAGGACAGAGGGGGGTGATAACCATTCATATTTAGTTTGATTTACCCATTTTAAATTTTAGGGAGGTCATTTATTATGAAAAATATTGTTGATACAGCAGTAG
>JABXKD010000176.1 GCA_013375475.1 Promethearchaeota archaeon | reverse complement strand
GGCTACTATCACAGTAAGTTATACAGAAGGGAACGTAACAAAAAGTGATTCCATAGACCTAACTGTCATTTTTGATCCTATTTGTGATACCTGATGGTAATTGAAATTACCGATAGGTTATCGGTAACTAATTATCTTTACAATATTATAAACAATTTGATGGATATATTGATGCATTTAAAACAGATTTTTAGATTAACGGTCGAGTGTTACATTCCCTAGTTACAAATCCAAGTTAAGTTGTTAAACATGATATAAACATTTTTGTACATACTAAAATTCGAAAATCATTCTATCTGGGGAGCCAAGAAAATAACCAACCCTTAGGCCTTTGCTGAAGGGCTTTTTTATTTTGAAAAAGAAGGTTTATTATCTAGAGCTAATTATTTATTTTAAACCTATAATTTAAATATCCGCTTATAATAATAAAACTTGCCCCACTTATACTTAATAAATCTGGAATTTCTTTAAAAAATAATAGTCCAAAAACACTAGCAAAGATGATTTGAGAATAAGTATATAAAGATATTAAGTTTGCTGGTACCAGTTGATAAGCTTTGGTAAGAGTAAATTGTGTAACCAAAGCAAGTAGTCCCAATAAAATTAAAATTAAAAAATCAAACAAATTGGGAATTATAAAACTCCTTTGAAATAACAATATCGGTAAACTAATTAATCCACTAATATATGCAAAATAGTTTATAATAACTAAATGATGGTCAGTTATTCTTAAATGTCGTACAGTTACATGTGCAGAAGCCATAAAAAAAGCGGCAAAAAGCGCAACAATAGCAGGGAAAATATCTATTC
>JABXKD010000175.1 GCA_013375475.1 Promethearchaeota archaeon | reverse complement strand
AATAGAAACATCAAGTCCTGTTCGACCTAATTTCCTGTATTCCATTTATAAACCCTCCTAGTGTATAATTTAAAATATCAAATAAATCAAAAACTTTCAAAAAAAATGTGTGTTGTCCAGGACCTACTATACAATTTTAAAATTATGGTTATTCTCAATATATAATATTTTTAGGGTCAGTATTCACAAATTTACAAAAACAATTTCTTTTCTTGCTGCATTTTTTCTGTGTGAATTTATTTTAATAAAGCGTCTTTCAATAATTATAAATAAAAAGACATTGTAAGAAATCAATCTACTTTTCAGCTTGGTTGAAAAGTAGATTAGCTTAATATTCTTCGATATACTATTCTCTTAATACGACAAATTGATTTAAAAATCCTTCTTTCCTGGAAGAATATTTATAAAAAGAAAAAAGCCCTTCAGCAAAAGGCCAAAGGGCTGATTATGGTCTGTCTCCCCCAGACAGAACTATTTTCGCAACTTTTGTATGAAAGTTGAAACTGAAGGGATATAACTAAAATTAACAGAGGTAATTGGTTTTAAAGAATTTTCTTCTTCAATATTCATATTTAAATATATATACTGTTAAGTCCCCCAACTGAAGGGAGAATCAAGAATTGCCAAGAAATTCGGAGAAATCGAGGTCGGCGAGTTATTTATTAGAATATTAATTGTTATTCACAAATCACTTGCTATTCTTTCTTAATTGCTGCTTTGATTTTTTTCATCATTTCCGGATCTTTTAGTTGTTCATCGGTATAACCGTGGACTTCTTTGGCATGTTTTCCCATGTCTGCCATCAGCTCTTTTTCGGTCTC
>JABXKD010000174.1 GCA_013375475.1 Promethearchaeota archaeon | reverse complement strand
GCTTTAAAATATAATAAAAAATGCACTGCTAATACCTTGCCTCCCGAACATGCTTCTTCCGGAGCCCTACCTTTCAACGTAGTAATGAAAGAAGGAGATAAGAACATTGAAGAAATGATTTCTTCCACCAAGAAGGGAGTATACATTTCCAGATTACATTATGTTAATATTCTCAATCCTATGAGTATACAGTTAACCGGCATGACCAGAAACGGCACTTTTATGATTGAAGATGGGGAAATAACTAAAGCGGTAAAAAATATGAGATTTAATACCAGCGTAGTAGATATGTTAAAGGGAGTGGATATGATATCAAAAGAAAGAAAAGCAAAAGAAGGATTTATTGCCCCGACAGTTGCCCCTTATCTTCGGACTAACAACTTTACCTTTTCCAGCAATACCAGCTTTTAATACAGGAGAAGGTTGTAATATTTCAATAATTCGGTAACTTTTTCTAACTTATAATATACTTTTTCAGTTTTATCGCTCATACAAAAGTAGCGAAAATCGTCTACTTCGCTCCACCATTTATAGATAAATATTTGCCCTTTGGCCTTTGCTGAAGGGCTTTTTTATTTTTAAATTATTTTTCAAAAAAAGAAGGATTTTTATAATACTATATAGTAGACATATAAAAGGATATAAAAAACTTATACAATTCTTTTCTAAAATATAAATATTGAATATACATTATAATTATTGTATTTAATAAGTTCCAAAAGAAGTATTAGTTTAATTTCCAATTTAAACTTACAAAACCTATTAAAATTCCATCCATAAATCTTCCAAGAATCCAAATTGACGTAGTAGTCGTCAGTGAATAGTCGTTAGTC
>JABXKD010000173.1 GCA_013375475.1 Promethearchaeota archaeon | reverse complement strand
GGGTATCGCATAAGTAATGATAAAAACAATGATTGAAAGAACGACGTATATTTTTTGAGTTTTCTCTTTTTCTTGCACATTCATTCTTTTTTGCATGAGCTCAGGGTCTTTGATGATGAGATAAACCATTACAAAAATCATGGGAATAAATAATGCTCCCATAAACACCCAGGCATTCCAGAATTTAAAAGAACCGGCCGGTACAAAAAGTAACAAACCAACGAATAATAATGCTGAAATATACTTGATGATCGCTTGAAATATTAATTCCGGTTGAAATGGCATTTTTTTATTCTCATTCACTGCTTTTTTTTATCCCCCCTGATATTTTAAAACTTCTCTTTAATTATTAAAACCAGTATTAATGCCAAATGCCAACATATAAATATTTTACAGCAAAAGTAAAACGTAGTAAAGTTCGAAAGGACCAACAGAAGGCTAAGTTAATAAGCGTTATAGAAAATATAGTGACTCATCCTATTTTTTCTATGGTTTAGTTTTCCATTTTATAAGGCCTTTTTAGAACGTCTATTTCTATGATTATCTTCGATAAACTCTTTCTTAAAAACCTGATCAAATTTTAGAATATCTGTTCCTCTTCTCTTAAAAATTTCCAAGGTCCTCGGGGTCAGTTCTTTATAGCATTAATCAACGAGTATAATATCTGAATTAAAGTGTGACAAAGAACCTTCCCCCGTTCTATCTCCAGGCATCTTGAGGTTCCATTGGATTAACTTATATTCTTAAAGATAACTATCACCAATTTCATATATTATTTCTTGATTTTCAATATATAAAATTTTATTTTTTATTGTTACTATTATGACTCCCTAG
>JABXKD010000172.1 GCA_013375475.1 Promethearchaeota archaeon | reverse complement strand
AATCTGGAACAGTGACAAAACAAATGTGTTCGTGGTTGCCGGCGATTTTGACCTTGATAACGACGGAAACTTTGATTTCAACGCTATCGGCAGAATAAGAGCACTTATCGAAAAATGGGGCGGCAGGGTTGCTGATACCATTTCCATCGACACAGATTTCCTGCTGCTTGGCGGGCAGCCGCAGATCCCAACACAGCAGCCAACTTTTGAAGAGCTGGAGCTGGACCCGGGAGCAATGCAAAGATACGAGGCCCTGTTACAAAGACTCAACCACTACAATCAGCTCCAGAGCCAGGCACAGGCACTTTGGATACCCGTATTCAGGTACGAAAGGTTCCTCTATTTTATCGGCTACAAAGGACAGATAAGTCAGGCCGGCGCATTTTAGTCTTTTAGGGAACAGCGGCTAATGGCATTTCCTTAAGCGCTTTCCCACAGTCATTGCGAGGAGCGAAGCGACGTGGCAATCTCGTGTAACCTTTTGCAATGCAATACCTTGAGATTGCTTCGCTGGCGCTCGCAATGACGTTGACGAGGCTGACATCTTTCCTTAAGGAAACATCATTCGGAACAGTGAATTGTGTCCCATCGTCCGCAACCAATAGCTAACGACAAGAAAATCTTCACTTAGTAAATCACGGGGCACGAAACAGGAATTACAAATTTGGCTCGACACCGATTGAGGCAACGAAAATCTCACCGGTGTATTGAGCTGCGCTTCCGGATGCAAAGCCCTTTTTGACTGCCACGAAAGTTACGGTATAGTCCGCCTTGATAACCGCACCGAGGGGCTGACCGCTATCGCAACCCAGGCCCGACGGAATATCCACCGCC
>JABXKD010000171.1 GCA_013375475.1 Promethearchaeota archaeon | reverse complement strand
AATAACAAAAATCGAAGGGCTAGTGATTTTCGTCCCAAAAACCAAACCCGGAGACAAAGTGCGAATCAAAATAACTAACATCAGTAGACGATTCGCAGAAGCAGAAGTAATTGAAGAAGCAGAAGAAAAAAGCGAAACAGAATAACCCGGCATCCTCAGTTCCCACAAACCTCAAATATACTCCTTTTCTTTCGCAATATTTTTCAAATCCATAAATCAATGTGCAATAGGGTTCACCCTCTGATGAATGACCGAGAACAAACGTGAAATTTTGGTCAGACGTCTTTTCAGAGAATCATGTCTTGAGCGTTAAGGTTAATATTAAAGAGGAAATTATACCAAGAGAACGTAGCTTGTAGAACCCGTTTAGCCCGGTGGTGTAGCGGCAATCATGGAGGCCTTTGGAGCCTTCGACGGGAGTTCGAATCTCCCCCGGGCTACCACTACATATGCAGCAGAATGTTCCCCAATTTCTTGCTGATGTTAATCCTTTTTTAGGCGCCTCTGAAGTATAGAGTGAGCGGGAATGTGTTATGGGTTTCTTGCCGGGTAAGGTTCCAACCGAAGTTTTAGAGAAGATAGTTTTCAAAAATTTGGGAGCAAAAAGAGACGATGTTGTTCTCAGTCCTTCCATAGGCGAAGACGCAGCCATAGTCCAAGCTGGAAACGTGGTCTTAGCGATGTCATCAGATCCGATAACTGGAGCCAAAGAATGGCTGGGATGGTTAGCCGTCCATGTAAGCGCAAACGACGTTGCAACCCGCGGAGTTCAACCCCGCTGGTTCAACTCCATCATACTATTACCCAGAACTTCGACAACCGAACTTATTGAGAAGATTTG
>JABXKD010000170.1 GCA_013375475.1 Promethearchaeota archaeon | reverse complement strand
AATTTGATTAGCTCTCTCGTTTCATTTGGATTTAAGCCACTTGCAGGTTCGTCAAGTAAAAGCAATTCTGGTTTTAAGGCCAAAGCGCGAGCAATGCTGACCTTCCTTTGTTGACCAAAGGGAAGGTCTTCTGAAATTTGATTTGACAAATTAGAAATATTTAATAAATCCATTATTTCTATGGTTTTCTCTATTATTTTTTTTTCTTCGCTTATATAATTAGATGTTTGAAACATCACATCAAAAAAATTGTATTTGCATTTTATGTGTCGAAAAAAACCTACTTTTATTTCATCGATTACTCTTGTGTATTTTTGCATTCTAATTTTCTGAAAAGTTCTTCCTATGCCCCGATTTACTCTCATGTCTGGTGATTCGTTAGTAATATTAACTCCTTTAAATAACACTTTCCCATCATCAGGTTTATACAAACCTGTAACTAAATTAAAAACCGTAGTTTTTCCAGCTCCATTTGGACCGATTAAACCTTTTAAGTCACCCTTTTTTAAATGAAGAGAAAAATTAGAAACTGCTGTTAATCCACCAAATTTCTTTTTAGCTTTATCTATTTCTAAAAAAACATTATTTGTATTCATATAATTATAGCCTTTCATCTAAACAAAATCCTAATTTTAAACATAATACCTAATTGTTCAAGGAAATAATGGGAATAAAAACTACTAATGTTTTTATTCCCATTATTTAAATCTAGTTTATTTAAAAGGAAGAGTTACTGTCCCTTCTGGAGTATATGAGGCATATGTTTGAAAATCGTGGAAATGTTGCTTACCATCTTTTACAATTTTCCAAATTAATCCTTTTTGAGGCCAACCTTCACCTGAAAAACTTGTGGGTTGTGTTGTCCAACTACTTTCTA
>JABXKD010000016.1 GCA_013375475.1 Promethearchaeota archaeon | reverse complement strand
CTTCAAATCTTTTGTAAATTTTTATACAAGTATAATTTTTTTCTTACTTTTTATTTTGCATACTAAATATCTATTAGATGAGCAAATTTTGATGTAGAATTCTAAATATGAAAAATTATTTAATATTAAACTTCTCTAATAAACTTTTATTAAGGTTCTCTACTGAATTTTTGATACCATCAATAACAGATTTAATCTCTTTTCCCAGATCGGGATTAATATTAATTGCCTTATCGAGATTTTGAATAGCGGAATAATATTCGTTTTTTTCTAAATACGCATATCCCATAAAAAGCCATGCATGTGCATAATTCGAGTCTATTTCTGTTGCGTTTTCATAGGATTCAATTGCATTATCTAGTTGTTTTTCTTGTTTATACGCGTTTCCTAAATTATAATATGCTAAAGCATACTTTGGTTCAAACCCCACTGCTTTTTTATAAGAATCAATTGCTTTATCAAGTTGGCCTAATTTTTCATGACTAAATCCCATATGGTTCCACGATTTCGCGTATTTTGGACTGAGATCAATCGATTTTTTGAAGTAAGTGATTGCGGTTCCGTATTCTTGTTTTTTGTTATTAGCAATCCCAATGTAGAAATAAGCGTCAATGAAGCTGCTATCTAATTCTATTGCTTTATTGCAATCTTCGATCGCTACATCGTAGTTTAGTTTTTCGATTTCTAATTGCGCTTTAGCGATCAATTTTAGCTTATATTCATATTTGATAGCAATTAGGTTTTTAAATTCGGGACTTTTTATTGACTCGTTGATTGTAATGGCAGCTTCGAAGTTTTTGAAAGAATCATCAAACTTTTTACTATCTGCTAGTTGAACACCTTGCTCAACTAATAGTTTAATTTGAGAATGGAAGACTTTATCAATCGTTTTCTTTATCTGTTCCATCTCTTGGAATCTACGGTCAGGGTCTCCAATACTTTTGGCGTATTCCATTTTTTTATTGAGTTTTTCTAGCTCTTTTTCATATTTATGTAGTTCTTCAGACAAGTCTCCACGATCTACTAAGTCTTTTAATTCAGCTTGGTAAACTAAACCTTTTATTCTATTTATTTCCTCTTCCATCTCATGAGTTAGGTACATCTTATTAGTCATCTCTAAAGCATTATTGAATATTTTTATAGCTTCATCGTATTCTTTATTTTTTAGTTTGACTTCACCGTTCTTAACTACTTCCTCGATCTGAGCGAGGTATACTTTATTTACTGTGTTTTTTAGGTACTCTAGATCTTCATTAATTTCTTCAGCAATAGACATCCTTTTAGCAACGCTGATCGCAGCGTATAAATCATTAATAGCCTTTTCGTAATCACCTTGCCCAATTCTATGAATAGATTTTTCTTTAATATAATCAATCCGAGTTTTGCATGTTTTATTGATCAAATTAGTGATTTCGTTTAATTTCTCATTTTTTCCTGTTGAATCAGCCATGGTGTTTGCAACTTCTAACGCCTTATCAAAAAGATCGAGAGCTTCGTTGATAATACTAATATTTTCCTCATAGTTTTCTTTTATAATTAGTTCTTTTCCTTTATTCATAATAGGATGAATTTTTTCTAAATAGATAGGATTCAATACTCCAGACGCAACGGAATTAATATTTTTTATTTCTGATTTCTTTTCCTCTGTTTCATACATCTTTTTAGCAATTTTTAAAGCCTCTTCGAAGATATTGGCCGCTTCGCTGAAGTTGTTTCCTTCGAATAATTCCTGACCTTTATTGATAAGTGGTTTAATTTTATTTGAATATATATGGTTGGTAAGATTTTCTAAATTTTTTTTATCTGTTTCTTTCAAATCAGATTCAAAATAATTATGAATTAATTTCATAGCATTATTATATGTTTCAAGCGCACCATCGAGATTCTCGCTTTCTCTTAACGCACTTCCTTTTTCAATTAAAATGCTAACCTTCAACGAATAAATTTCATTAATAGAATTTTCAATTTTTTTAATCATTTTGTCCTCTAGATCTTCCATATAAAACTCTTTTGCTCCATTTAATGTGTCTCTGAGCATACTAATAGCCTTATCGAATTCTTTCTTCTCTTTAACTGCCAAACCCTGAGAAAGAGATTCCTCGATCTTCGTCTTATTTATTAAATAGTTAATTTGCTTTACTTCGTAGTCTTTCATATCTTTATCTACGATTTTATCCGCAATTCTCACTGCTTCGTCAAAAGTGCTGAACGCAGAGTTGAAGTCAGCGTTATCGACAAAACTACTAGCAGTTTCAATAATATCAATAATTTTAACGGAATATATTTGATCTATCTGAGATTTAATATTTGTGGTCTCCTCAACACGCTCTTCTGGCTCTTTAACACTTTCTTCAATAAAACTTAAAGCTTCCAAATACTTTTCGACAGCTTTATTGTATTCTTTTAGATTTTTAAACTCATTCCCTTCTTGCATGATCGAATTTAGTTTCTTTAAGTCAGATTTCTTTACCATTTTCTATTCGCCTAATTTAGTTAGCTTGAACAAATTACTTTTTACCAATTAATCCACTAGAATTATTCTAAATTTTAAAAACTTTTCTTATAAATACAACCCTCTACAGAAAATTTAGTTTTTAAGTTTCAAAATCAATTTATATTACATAAAATAGTTTTTAATATAGGTGTAATATTGTGGCAAATTCAGATAATAAAATAATATTCGGAGGACCGATAATAACTATAAATCAGAATCAACCTCTTGTAGAAGCTGTAGGAATGAGGGGAGAAAAAATAGTATCTATAGGATCATTGGAAGATGTCAAACAAGCAATGGGTGAAAAATGTACTCTTATTGATTTGAAAGGAAATACATTACTTCCAGGCTTTACAGATTGTCATATGCATCCGATGAGCTACATAAATCATTTATTAAACCCCGATTTGACTGATGTGAAAAGCCTAATCGAACTTCAGTCTCATCTAAAAGATGAATCAAAAAAAAGAAATGAGGACGAGTTCATTATAGCCTATAATTTTAACGAAGAAAAATTCGATAATGCAATATTACCTAATAGATGGGATATAGACAAATCCTGTCCTAACCATCCCGTTTTCATATTAAGATACGATGGGCATATCGGCATCGCAAACACAAAAGCATTAAAAATTGCAAAGTTAGACGAAGAAACTATTGTTCCTGAAGGTGGTGAAATTAGAAAAGACAAGAATGGAAAACTCACAGGCGTTATTTCGGAAAAAGCTTTGAATCTTATCTTTTCGAGTATTTCAATACCTGATGATGAGTTAATTAAGGCTGCTGCGATTAAAGCTTCTAAGTATTTAGCTCAAAGGGGATTGACCTCAATTCATGGAGTTATAAATGCAGATAGTCGTTTTAAAGAAGATAATAGAAAGACAGACGAATTTTCACTCTATCAATCAATTCAAAATAATTTATGGCAAGACTGTTACACTTTTATTGAAACAGAGTATCCTGAAAGATTTATAGAATTAAGCAATTTTTTTATCCAAAAAGGTAAATCTGATGATGAACTTAAAATAGGAGGTTTAAAACTTTATCTCGACGGTTCTTTTGGAGCAAAAACAGCGTGTATGTTTGAACCGTTTACTGACGCTCCAGAAGAATGTGGATTTTGTGTAATTGAAGAAGAGGATATATATGAAAAAATGAAAGTTGCTCACAACAATTCCTCTCAGATTATTATTCACGCAATCGGAGATAAAGCTAATCGATTAGCAGTGGATTTATATAAAAAGTTACTAACTGAATTTCCGAGGAATGACCATCGACACAGAATAGAACATGCCTCTATGCTTACTAGCGATGTTATTAGGGACATGGCCACTTACGGTATAATTGCTTCTTGCCAACCCCCATTCATTACCTCTGAGTACAACTGGATAGCAAAAAGGATCGGTGAAGAACGATGCAAATATACCTACCCAATGAAATCGATAGTACATGCTGGCGTTGTTTTAGCTTCAGGATCAGATTGCCCCGTTGAGGATCCAAGCCCAATATTAGGATTACATGCTCTAGTAACAAGAAATTCTTTTGTACCTAAAGAATGCTTGAGCATAGAAGAGGCGTTAAAATCATATACAATAAACGCCGCGTATGCTGCTTTTGAAGAAAAAATTAAAGGTACTATAGAGGTGGGAAAATATGCTGATTTAGTAATATTGGATAAGAATCCTCTTAATTCACCAGAAGATAAAATTCGAGAGATACGGGTAATGGAAACCATTATAAGAGGGAAATCTGTTTTTAAAATTAGTCACTAATTAATATGTGTTAATCTAGTCTGTAAAATAAAGGTGTTCGTCAAAACCTGTTTCTGATATCAAATCTTGGCCTAGTTTTTGAATGGCTTTCTTTGTTGGATTTTGTAAAATGCGTCTACTAATGTTAACAACTTTTGCTAATTTATTATCTGAAAAATCTCTTATAATATTATCGTATCTCGAAAAATCAATACCTGCCGTGTACACTCCCGCACTGGAGTGGTCTGCCGATGACGAAACTTGCCAATGCTCTACTTTTAACTCAATTTTTGAAAGTAGTAAACTATCGGTAAACCATTCAACATATAAACTCATTCTTTTAGATTTCCTTTTTGTTGTTTTAAGCATTTTAAGTGCGCGGTTTAACCTATCAGGATGCATTTGTCTAAATACTTTCTCTTGAAGTTCGGATAGGTCTTCTTTAACATAGGCTTTTATTTCTTCGAGGATTAAACTAACTTTTTGAGCCCTATCTTCTGTAATATCTTGATGAATAGCTTGTATGTGCTGAGCAATCGAGTCATTTAGATCCTGACTTTGATCAATTGAGGTTTCTTGATGGCTTTGAGCAGATGATGGAGGTGAAGGCCGTATTTCAGAAGGTAAATTATAAATCTCTCTTTGTTGGAGGTTGAATAATTGCTCTAATTTTTCTGGAACTTGTCTAACTTCGTTAAATTTCTCTTGAATTTCTTCCTTAGAGTAACCCATGTTCATTAAATAAAAAGCCGCACTAGCTAATTGGTTTTCTAAAGCTTGAGAGGCATTATACCCTCCTGTTCCGCCAAATTGTTCTCTAAGTTGGTCGTCCGCTACAATACTTATTTTTTCTTCGTTGATCTCATCAATTTTGAAAGAACCTATTTTTGTTAGTAGGTGATCTACTTGATCACTACCTAAATAACTTAAATTTCCAATAGGCCCAACAATATATGAAATTTTTTCCATTTTTTGCAAAAGTTCAGCTACATCTTGTTGCGATTTACCTTTTGAAACTGTTAAAAAGTGTTCTAAGAAGCTCTTGTTAAAACCAGCAATTATTTTAACGTTTTCCTCGTCAAATTTATTAAGATGAGTGTTTAATCCATCACCTTGATATTCAGGAGGAAGGTTAATGTTATAGACCATTATATTATCCAAAATCATGTATACATAATCAGACTTATTCATGTGCGTTCTAAACAATTACAGTTTTTTTTATAAAACCATTTTTATATTAAATAATCTAGGCAAATTTAGTAAACTAATAAAATTAATACAATAAATACTTTACATTATCGAATTACTTGATATTTTTTTGCAATTTTTCTGGCAAAATTCATCTGTTCCTTAGTCTCAAGGCTACATGGTCTGAATTTTCGGACCCATTTTACAGGATCCATGTCTTTAGAAATATGTCCATTTTTTGCCCCCCACGCTACAATAAATTGCGCAGTTCTTCCGCATCCTGCAACACAATGGACTACAATTGATTCATTTTTTAAACTGTGTTTTTCACAGATACCTAAAAAAGTTTCAATTTGCTTTTCTGTAGCTAATTCATAATCAGGAACATTGATATGATAGTATTGAAACGATCCTTGAACATCCTTCCGATTGTCAAATTCCGAACAATTTATGATAACAGATATTCCTTCAATTTCGTATATTGTCCTTATTGGAGGATCTGGCCACCAACTTGCCGCTATTTTCCCTTTAACAATCCAAGTAAACGGCTCGGATTTATATGGCATTCCATCAGTAGGCCAGTAAGAAGGTCTCACCATAGTAATGCATTTAAGAATTAATTTAACTTGAAGCTTTATAATCTTTCAAAAGTATTAATAATTAATAAAATGTAAAACTTGTTGTAAATGGTTGATAAAAAAGATTTAAAACCCTTTGATTTAAGAAAGTATCCTATCGTTCCCTTAGTAGGAGTAGGGGTATTGTTAACCCGGGATAACTCTTTATTATTAGTAAAAAGGAAATTTGATCCTGATGCCGGGTATTGGGCAATTCCAGGTGGACATTTGGATCTTGGTGAAAAAATAGAAGAAGCTGCTGAAAGGGAAGCTTACGAAGAAACAGGTTTTATAGTGAAAGTGTCTAAACTTGCTGGTATAATTGATAAAATTATGTATGATACCAATGGAAAAGTCGAATACCATTACGTTTTAATTAATTATTTTGTAGAACAAGTAGATGGAGATAAGAATCAGCAACCAGTACCCGATTCTGACGCATTAGACGCTAAATTCGTGCCTTACGACAAATTAAATAGTTATACCTTAACTGATTCATTAATCGAGCTTTTGAAACTGTTAAAAATAGGTTATGATTAGATAAAATTTATGTTTTAACACTTTATTTTAGATATCTTTACAGAAATGTAAAACCTTAAATAGTTTCAGAGTTAATTATCTCATACTCGAAATCTAACGATAAATCTTAAAACAAATCATAAGAGGTGGTAGTTATCACTTTACTTTTTAATAGAGTTTTTGTCCCTCCAGATCAAGCTAACAAAGTGGGAAAGAAATATATCGAATGGTTGAATGAAAATCCTCCAGATAAAACCGTAGATAAAACATTATGTATTTTCGCGCATTCAACTGAGGACGGAAATGTAATGGTTGTAGGTATTGGTCAAATAGGGAAAGGAAAAGAAAAAGAAGCACTATCCGAAGCTACTAGACAAGATATATTTTTGGCTAAGGAAATTGATGGATTAAAGTATAAAGTAGATGTTGTTCTTGATTTCACAGAAGCCTATAAGATTATAGGAATGGACGCTCCAGATGTTCTATAGTAATTCTAATTTTTAAAAACATTTTTTTTTATTTTTAATCTTGTTTAAATGAATCGTATATGAATTTACTAATTTTTTCAATAGCTTGTTGACTTTCAGGAGCAACGTTTGCAAATACTGGAAATGCGTGTATCATGTCTTCCCATATATCTATTATTACCTCCACCCCCGCAAATCCCGCGTTCTCTGCTAAGCGAATAGAATCGTCGTGTAAAACTTCTGCTGTACCTACAATGATAAACAGAGGAGGTAAACCGTGAAGGTCTGCATAAACTGGTGAAATATAGGGATTTCTGGCATCACTTTTGTCAACATATAGACTCGCCGCAAAATCTAAATTGTACGGAGAAGTAAATGGATCCATACTAGCCCTTGGTTTAAATGTTTCACCCGTAAAAGCTAAATCTGCCCAGGGTGAAATACACACAGCAGCGACTGGAAGTTCGATTCCCATTTCTCTTAACTTTAAAAGCGTAGCAACCGTCAGACCTCCCCCTGCTGATACTCCTACAAATACGATTTTGTTAGGTGGAAACTTTTTTTCCTTAATAAGCCAATTGTAAGCGTTGACAGCATCATTTAATGCTGCGGGATAAG
The DNA here is from genome assembly GCA_013375475.1 of Promethearchaeota archaeon. Classification (GTDB taxonomy): domain Archaea; phylum Asgardarchaeota; class Lokiarchaeia; order Sigyniarchaeales; family SOKP01; genus SOKP01. Next base: position 42,152 of record JABXKD010000016.1, on the reverse strand, counting down.
GATGTTCGGGAGCTAGTCTATAATCTATGCTTAGAAGCTGTGCTTTAGCTAATCGGGAGATTAACACCGCATGGTATTTAGATGTCTCAACGGATCCTGCTATATAAGCTCCACCATGAAGAAATAATACAATGCGGTCATCTTTTGATTCAGGAGTACTAAACAATGTACCATTTAACCCGTTAATATCTATTTTTCCGGATTCTACATCGTCGGGGAGTTTAACTCCTTCAGTCATCACTTCCAATCCTTTACGGTGTTCTCCCACTCGTTTTTTGATTTCAAGGTTTCTACTATACCATAATCCCTTAATTACATATTCCATCTGTTTACTAACCATAATCTATCCCCAATATACTTTTTAATATAAAAATTTTACATTAAAAATAAATATAGAGATTGATAAGTGCTATTTGAATTGTTTTATTATTTATTAAACGAAAGAATTTAATTCTACTTTTATTATTACATATAGAAAACTATCATTTTACGATTTGAAAACGCTAAATTAATAGATAAAGGCTAATTGATTTGTCCACACTGATTAGAACTGCTCGAGACGGAAAAATTACTAAAGAAATGGAAATAGTTGCCCAAAAAGAGCAAGTTGATGTTGAAATTATCCGTAAAGGAATCGCTAAAGGACGAATTGTCGTACCAAAATCAAACCAACGCGATACCCAACCCATGGGTATAGGCGAAGGCTTACTAGTAAAAATAAACGCTAATATTGGTTCCAGTAAACGAGTATGCAATATTGAAGAAGAATTAGAAAAAGCTAAGATAGCAGTAAAATTTGGGGCAGATACGGTCATGGATTTAAGTACTGGAGTAACTGAAGAAGACGTTAATAATATTCGAACACAGATATTAAACGAGATTAAAGTTCCAATCGGAACAGTTCCGATTTACCAATCCGCATTAAGAGCGTTAGAAAAAAAGGGAGCTATTATTAATTTTGACGAGGACGATCTTTTTAACGTAGTGGAGCAACAAGCTAAAGAGGGTGTGGACTTCTTTACAATTCATGTAGGGGTTACTAAAGAGCTTGTAAATTACTTAAAGGACCATCCAAGAAACATGGGAGTCGTTTCTCGTGGAGGGACTTTTTTAGCAGCCTGGATTTTAGAAAACGATTTAGAAAATCCCTTTAACCGTAATTACGATTATCTTTTAGATATGGCTAAGCAATATGACTTTACTCTATCTCTCGGAGATGGGATGAGGCCAGGTAGCATTTTTGATTCAACCGATTATGCACAAATTCAAGAACTTATTGAAATCTCTAAATTAGTAAAGCGAGCATGGTCAGAGAATGTACAAGTTATGGTTGAAGGCCCAGGGCATATACCTGCTAATGAAATAGAAAGAAACGTAAAAATTATGAAATCTTTATGCGATAATGCCCCTTTTTATGTCTTAGGGCCTTTAGTCACAGATATTGCTCCTGGATACGATCACCTCGTGAGCGCTATCGGTGGTGTTATGGCAGGATTAGCCGGTGCAGATTATCTCTGTTACGTCACTCCTTCTGAGCATTTGGCATTACCTAATAAGGAAGAAGTAAAAAGAGGGGTGATTGCCTCAAAAATCGCAGCCCACGCAGTAAATATTGCCAAATACGGTAAAAAAGCGTCAGATTGGGACTATAAAATGGATATGGCTCGAAAAAATCTCGATTGGGAAGGGATGATAAAACACTCAATCGATCCAGAATTATCAAGGGAGATTCATTATCGAAATGGAGATATGGATGATGATGTGTGTTCCATGTGCGGAGAATTTTGCGCGATAAAGATATTAAAAGACGCCCTTGACAAAAAAGCCTCACAAAAATAATTTGCTTCTAAACATTCATATCTTATAACAAAGTAATTCTGAAAATTTCTGATCTTTATTTAATTTTTGACCAAAATTACAAAATTCAAAAGTTTTATATATATAGCTCTTAAATTACTAATTGACTTCTTTTTTTCTAAGGAAAAAGAAGAAATTTAATTAAAAATTAATCGGTGTTATTATGGAAAAAAAAGTAAAAACTAAACTGTTTTTCTTTATTGCAGTTGTGATTGTATTTTTTTCGGGAATTATGGCTTATGAATTTCAAACAAATTTTGGAACTATTGACGTTCAGGAAGTAGCAATAACACATACCGATGGAACAAAAATCGTTGGGAAATTATATCGACCAATTGGCGTAGATGCTACTAATCCTGCTCCTGGAATTCTTGGTATCCATGGATATAATAACGATAAGGATGTGCAACGAGGAACTGCTCTAGAACTAGCACGAGCTGGATTTGTGGTTTTGACAATTGATCAAATAGGTCATGGCGATTCTGAGGGGGTATTTGACACTTCCACTCAAATTCAAGGTGCCCGTACGGCTTATATTTGGCTAGCAAGACAATCTTTTGTTGATGGAGGAATGGGGGTATATGGTCATTCGATGGGCCATATATCTGCTTTTTATATGCCACTATCCGGTTTTCCTGCAGATGTGTATGCTCCTAATGCTTCAATTTTTCAAACATTTCCACCTATAATTCAAAATTTTTTCGTGCATAGAAATGTGTTGCATGTATGGGCAGAAAATGAAGAATGGTATACCGTTGACATAAGTTTAGTTGCACCATCAAATTACACAGCAGATATGACAAAGAGTGAAGTTATAGAGCGAGGATTACTCATTACTGGAATAAATGCAGGATTAGGTCCTGGGGTGCCGGGTGAAGTAGATACAACTTACGGTGACTTCTCAGTTGGTAATGCTTATCGAGAACATTTAGCTCTAGGCACCACTCACCCTGGTTTAACTATGGATTTAGTATGCAATCAAGAATCTGTTGCTTGGATGTTGCAAGCTTTAAAGGGATACAATGAGTCTGAGGCTTGGGATGCTGTTGCTGCTTTAGGTCAATTTTACTTGGGTGGGGAGATTTTCAGCGGTATTGCTCTACTTTTTAGCTTTATTTCAATGATCTTCTTATATCAATGGTTAATGTTAGGAAAATATTTTAGTGAAGTCGCACAACCAATGCCTACACGTGTGAGCAAGATTACAACGAAAAAATGGCTGTGGTGGACGGTTGCTGCCGTAAATGCAGCGATTGCAGGAGTAGTATATATCTTTTTCACTCACACAGATCTGGATTGGGGCTTTCAAGCTTCCCCGGAAAGCCCACTTGTAATGGGAATGATGAATAATTTCCTTGGATTTTATCTCATCTGTGCAGCTATTGCTGGAGCATTAGTGATCTTATGGGCACTTATCTCCTTTTATACTGGTAGAGATAGAATTAAACTATATGATTTAGCGGCCACCTATGGAGAAGATAGTTTCGGAAAAAACCTTAAGAGCAAACCATACTGGCGAATATTCGGAAAGACCTTATTAATAGTTATGATCCTTTTCTCTTGGTTGTATCTATTAGTTAGTATCTTCCAAACTTGGTTCATGATTGAATTTAGAATCTTCTGGTCTTTTATGAAAATGTTTACAATCGAGCGTTTCTGGATATTCTTGCTTTATTTACCAATATTTTTACCATTTTTCCTCATAAATGGTGGAGTGTTTTTATTTGCAGAAATTCGACAAAAAGAGGCCAGCTCACCTAATAAAACTCAGATAATTTGGACGATCAAAGCTTGCTTTGCCATGTTGACTGGGTTGTTGGTTGTTTTTCTAATTCAATATCTAGGACCTGTTTTCGGTGCAAATTACACATTTGAAGGTTGGGACTTTAATCCTATAATGCCTCTCCAGCTGATGTCAATAATACCTCTATCTGTCTTAATCTATTTCTTGATGGTTTATTTCTTCCGTAAGACGGGAAAAATATATCTTGGATCAATATTTGCAGCAGTTATAACTGTTTGGTTCTTAACAACTGCAACTGTCGTAGGTTCATCATTATAATTTATAACTAATTATCTTTTTTTTTTTATTTTTAATATTTTCCTATTGATCTTCAATCAATTCTATAATATTTTGAAGTTTATTTATCATGTCCTTTGAATCCTTAGCAAAAACTCTGATAATAGCTTCTTTTCCAATTGATCCCTTATCCCAGATAATATCTGGAATTCTCCCAATTTCTTTTATACTTTTCTTTATTAACCATTGCATCGTAGATTCTTCTGTAGTCATTATTTTTTTTGGTTGATGTTCTCTAACAATCTCTTGAAGTATTAAATCTGTTTTTTCTTGGAGCAGTTTAATCCATTTAGGGCTGTATTTTAGATTTAACACAAAATTTATGGATTTATCGAATTTTTTAGCTTCAAGGATTAATCGTGCTGTATGATCAGTTACACCAAATTTTATTTCACCTGATGCTTTTGGATACCCTCCTACAATTGTAATTCTTCCTTCTATTCCAGCTATTTGTTTTTTGGTAACAGCATTAGGGAGTGATCCTGAAATATTCATTCTAACTTCGGGTATTAACATACTAAATTTACTTTCACTCGAAATAAAATGATAAATCTCCTTGATTTGATTAATAACTTTAATTTGTTCTTGATCAAGCGTTAAATCTAGGATTTTTCCCTCTTGGGGTAGTTCAATAAAATTAAGGAATCTATCGTCAAAAAAGTGTTCAGATTTTTCAATGGATTTCAATATGGAATTTCCTAGTGATAAATAAGCAGTAATAGCGGAAGAAAAAACACAACCAGTTCCGTGTATATTTCCTTTGAAAGAAACCTTAGGCTTTTTGAATACTCTAAAAATAAAATCTTGTTTATCATCGATCAATTGACTCACACAAACAAGGTCAAATACACTATCATTATCCATTCCTGCACTCTTAATTACGACAGCTTTCTCAATTTTGGAAATCTTCTGATTAACAAACATTTTTTTAAGTATAGCTTTTGCTGCATCTTTGAGTAGTTCTAAGTCATTTAAATTTTGATTTTCAAGTTCTATATTTGAGAAATAACTAGCTTCTTCTAAGTTTGGAGTTAGAACAGTTACTAAAGGAAATAAGTCTCTTTCGATTTCATGTTCAAGACCTTCGCTTGATAGTCTTTCACCAACACTGGAAATACTAACGGGGTCCAAAATAACAGTTAAATTATGAGCTATAATCGTATTTTTTATAACATCTAAGGATTTTATATCAGGTATCATCCCTATTTTCACATATTTGATAGGGTATACATTCAAAATAGCATCAAGTTGTTTCCTTAATTCCTCTGAGAGAGATTTAAATCCATGAAATTCCGAAGCTGTTTGATACGTAATTGCCGTAATTGCCGAGAAAGGGTGAACTCCTATTCGATCAAAAGTTCTGATATCTGCTTGAATTCCAGCCCCAGATGTAGGATCAGAACCCGCGATGGTTAAACAAAAAGGTTTCATAATATAATATTAGTAAAAATAGAAGCTTATTTAACTCTTTCATACGCCCATTTTGCTTTATCATTTAAACCTAAGGCTTCGTAAGCTTTTCCAAGGTAGAGAAATCCCTCGGGATAGTCGTATTTTTCTTTTACTAATTTAAATAGTTGGTTTATTGCCAGATCAAAACGCCCTCTTATGTAGTTAATCTTGCCCTTAAAAAACAAAATATCGTGTCCCTTTTGGATTGATGTGCTCCCGTTGTTATGTAAGTCTAATCGTGATAAAGCGTACTCGAATTCTCCTTCTTTAATCAAAATTTCGATGGATTCAAGAAACTTCATAAAAATTATTTTAGAAGTAACTTGCTCCATTTTTTTTATTTCTTCTTGCTTTACTTCATTCTTTATAGAAGCTAGTTTTTCTGTCTCTTTTTGATCAATAAAATCTTTAAATTGGTCGATAACACGATTTGGATACGACTCTCTACAGAGAGGACAATTTGAGGAATGAAGTAACCATTCTTTCAAACAATCCGTATGAGCGAGATGGCCATTTGGACAATCTTGGGAAGAATCTAGTCCTTCAATAATACCCAAATGGCAAATAATACATGTAGTCATATCAATCAGAAAACTATTTAATAAATTATAAAATTATCATTTTTAAGTATATGTTGTTTTTAATAATTCATTCTAATATATTCGTATTATTTAGTAAGCCATTATGTCTGTAAACAAAAAGAGGCTTTTTAACGAGCTTCTCACTAAATTTTTACTCAAATATGAAGATGTAGATGCCCTTATTGTTTCTGATCATGAAGGTTTTATCATAGCCGGACAAAAAAGAGCAAGTGTTGACATGGAATTAGTATCAGTATTAACCGCCCTAATAAATCCAGTTCTTGAAAGAATACGAGACGAGTTTGCTTTTAAAAAGTTTGGATCTGCGAGTTTTGACACTGAAGACAATCGATTACTCTTTATTTCTATAGATGACAACACAACCCTTAGCCTAGTATTAGATACTATGGCCTCTGTTGATAAGATTAGCCCTTATGCTTACTTTCTTGCAGAAAAAACAGCTCAAATTATTAACGCAAGCGAAGGAGATATTATTCAACTAGAGATACCTAACTTTGGAACGGATATTGATACTCTGAGCGATACAGGTAGAATTAAAGAACAGATTTATCAGATGCGTTTAGATTCTGGAGGAATATATAAGTTTAAATTTATAATCGTGGGCGACGAAGCTGTGGGAAAATCTTCAATTGTAAGAAGATTTGTAGAAAATAAATTTTCTCTTGATTATAGGGCTACTCTTGGCCTAAATGTCCTCTCTCATTCATTAAACTTTTATGGTAATGAAGTCTACTTTTCGCTTTGGGATGTAGGATCACAAGAATATTTCAAACGCTTTAGAAAAACTTATTATATAGGCACGCAAGCTGCTTTCATTGTCTTCGATGTCTGTAAAAGAGATTCCTTCGCAAATGTGAAAGTATGGTATAAAGAACTAGAAGCTTTTCTCAATAAAAAAAATGTCCCAATAGTAATTGTAGGTAATAAAATAGATTTAGTAGATCAGAGAAGCGTTGTATATCAAGAAGGTATTGAGCTTGTTCAAGAGCTCACAAAGGAGAATACTGAAACTGACTTCTCTTACATTGAAAGTAGCGCATTAACAGGTGAAAATATTGAGGACGCGTTTAGCTTAATAGCATACCATTATATAATGAAGAACAAAGAGAGAGAAGAGCAAAAGTTAAAAGCAAACTTAATGGAACAAATCAATTCGTTATTAAATAAAAGAGGTAAATTAACCATCTCTTTTATTACTGAAAACCCATACTGGAGCCCAGGATTGCAAATACTAAATGATGTGAATACTTTATTTAAGTGTGAAAAACTAATAGATGATAAAGATAAAAGATTGTATGAATACTCCAACGGGCTAATTATTAAGAATTTTTTATTCGATAACATAGATATTAAAGATTCTGACGGTGTATTTGTTATAATTAATGCTAGAAACAAAAAACACATTGAACAAAAATGGAAAGATGTGATTGTCAACATTATAAGCAATTTAAAAGAAAATAAAGTAGCACTAATTGGCGTGAGAGTATCAAATGATACTGATTGGACTAATATAATGGAAGAATTTAATGTTAACGAATATTTGGAAGAGAAAATGGTCTCACTCCTGTTTTTTAAGATAGGGTTCGATTATCGTTTGGAAATCTATGATGAACTTGAGGTAATGTTTAGAACAATAATTAATACGCAAAATTCTTCATGAAATTATACTCCAAAATCTAATAAATTCAAATGACTACTTTTAAAAATAAGTTATCTTATATGTATGATAAGAATATTTACTTCTTGATCTAATTCCAGTTTGAAGGTGTATTCCAATGTCGGTGAATAGAAAAAGACTATTTGATGAGATCCTAAACAATTTTTTGGAAAGATTTTCTGATGTAGATGCAATTATTGTCTCAGATAACGAAGGTTTGGTTATTGCGGGGGAAAAAAGAAAAGACACAGCAAGTAATATAGAAATTGTATCGGTATTAACTACTCTAATAAATCCTGTCTTAGAAAGAATAAGAAACGAGTTCAGCTTTAAAAAATTTGGCACAGCATCGTTTGACACGGACGAACACCGCTTGCTTTTTGTCACTATTGATGAAGAGAGAATTCTAAGCTTGATCTTTAATAGCATGGCCTCAGTGGAAAAGGTTGCTCCCTATACTTACTTTTTAGCTGAAAAAACTGCTCAGATACTTAATTCTCAAGAGGGAGATACCCTTCAATTAACGATCCCTGATTTTGATTATGAAAAAGAAAGACATGAAAGACTTAAAGAATCAATATGTCAATCTGAATTAGATGAATGCGTAGCATATTCTTTTAAATTCGTAATCGTCGGAAACCATGAAGTAGGCAAAACATCATTGATCCGTCAATTTGTAGAACGCAAATTTTCTCACGATTACCGGGCCACAATTGGCCTTAACATTTTTGCTCATAATTTTGACTTCCAAGGAAACGAATTAAACGTACAGCTATGGGATATTGGAGCCCAACAGTATTTTAAACGGTTTCGCAGGATTTATTACAATGGTGCGGAAGCTGCTTTTATTGTATTCGATATCACTAATCGTGACTCTTTTGATAAGGTTCATGAGTGGTATAAAGAACTAAATGAATTGATTGATGAAATAAATATTCCAATCATTCTTGTTGGGAATAAAGATGATTTAGCTGAAAAAAGAGTGGTCTCTTCCACTGAAGGAGAAGCCCTAGCAAAATCATTGTCAGAAAATGGCATAAATTACATTGAAACGAGCGCTCTTACAGGAAATAATGTTCAAGCCGCCTTTGAATTAATAGCTTACCATTATATCATTAAGAGTAAAAAAAAGGAAAAAGAGCGAATCCAAGAAAGTTTAACCGAAGCTATTCTTTCGACTTTAAAAGAGCTTGTTATATTAGAATTAACTTTTATTTCCGAAAATTTGAATTGGAATCCCGGCTTCCAGACAATAATGAATATCGAGAAATTAGGCGAATTTTCGAAATTAAAAGACAACCACAATGAAAAGTTATATCCCTATAAAAATGGCTTGATAATAAGTAGTTATACATACGAAGAGTTCAATCTTTCTAATTCGGATGGTGTTTTTGTAATCTTTGATGCACGAGGAAAAGAACACATTGATCCTAAATGGAAAGAGACTCTTATGAATATCATAAGAAAATTAAGGAAAAAACGAGCTATTCTTGTAGGACTTCGGGTTTCTGATGATAAAAACTACCCACAATTGATGGAAGAGTTTGTTATCGACAAAGACTTAGAAGATAAGGTAGTATCAGTTCTCTTCCTCAAGATTGGTTCAGATTACAGAGAAAAAATCTACGATAATCTTGTACTCCTGATAGATCTTATTGTTAACACGAGAAGTTTAAAATAACTATTCTAAGCTTTTAATCTACTTTTTAATTTGTTAGCGATTAAATCTCCCATTTCGACTGTGGAAAGCGTTTTCAGACTTTTACTTTTTATATCTACAGTCCTACCTTCGTTTAATGCTGCTTCTACTGCTTTATCTATTTCATTTCCAATTTCAAGTGATTGAAAGGATTCTTCCATCATCAATCTTACGCTTAAAATGGTTCCGATAGGATTAGCAATCCCTTTTCCCGCAATATCGGGAGCTGAACCGTGGATTGGTTCATACATTGATACTTTTCCGGGATGAATATTCCCGCTTGAAGCCATTCCTAGACTTCCAATTAAGAACGCCGCTTCGTCGCTTATAATGTCACCAAACATATTTCCAGTTACTACAGTTTGAAATTTATATGGCGCACGAATAAGCCACTGACAAAACGCATCAATGTAGATATCTTCTGTTTCTAAATTTGAATAATTATCACCGATTTCATGAAAGATTTTTCTCCATAGTTGACTTGGTTTCAGGATATTTGCCTTATCAACGGATGTAACCTTACTGTGACCCATTCTTTTAGCATATTCAAACCCAAACTTAATGATTCGCTCGCAACCTTCTCTAGTGTAAAGCATTAGGTTTTCAGCAGAATTTTCTTCTAACTTACCTATATCTTTATAAAGCCCTTCCGTGTTTTCTCGAACAAACGTAATATCTATTCCGTCTCCTATAAACTTGTCTTTTAGAGGACATATCTCGCGGAGGGCATTGTATAACTTTACGGGTCGTAAATTAACGTATAAATCTAAACTTTGTCGAAGCTTCAAGATAGCACTTTCTGCTACTCCAGGCTTTAAGTCAGGCAAACCTATAGCGCCAAATAACAGAGCATCAGAGTTTTTTATCGTTTCAAACGATTGTTCGGGAAGGTTGGTACCATATTTTTTCCAAACTTCACCTCCTGCTGGCGCATCCGTAAATTCAAAATTAAATTCAGTAAAGTCTGAAATAATCCTAAGTATTTTAATTGCTTCGTTCACAACTTCGGGACCGCACCCATCACCACGCGTGATAGCTATTGTTTTCTTCATACCAATTAACCACTCTATTTTTAAAAAATTACTTTATATTTAGAATAGAAGATTTAAATACTATTCTTAATTCTTCACGTTTAAACTTATTATTAAGAGTATCAAATATGTCATCGCCAGCTGATAGTTTTTTTGATATATATTTTACATTGACATTTACAGTTGTCTTCATTGGAACTCTGTTATTAACATATGTTGTGCCTATTAGTGTCTGGCCTGGAGGTATTCTATTTCCTAAATATGATCTTGTATGTGTCTTAACTTGCGAAATGATTGAGATTCCCATTAATACTTTATATGGTGGACTGATTAATGGTGTCACTTATGGCGTATTAGGAACAATAGGACATATAATAATTCGTTTAATCAAGAGGAAAAAAAAGAAATAAAAGAAATAATTTTTTATCCTATATTTTTTAAGATTAGATAAACGGAAAGAAGTTTATTATAAATTTATAAAAATGAATTTATTTTTTAGATATCAAACTTAAAAATAGTACAAATAATAAGGAGCAAAAAGGAATTGGAATTAATCATTAAAGAACTGACACCTGATTTACTCGAGGATTTCTTAAATTTTTTTGATAATATCGCTTTTTCTGATAATCCTGAGTGGGGTGGATGTTACTGTCATTTTTATCATTTTGCTGGGAATATGGAACAGTGGGGTAAATGTACAAAAGAACACAATCGTAACGCAACAGTAAATTTGATCAAGGACAAAGTAATGACGGGTTTTCTAGCGTTTATGAATAACGAACCTGTAGGTTGGTGCAATGTTAATTCTAAAGAAGTATATAAAAAAACACCTACTGATATTGAACCTGAAGATAATCTAAAAGGAAATATTGCTTCAGTAGTGTGCTTTTTAATAGCCCCTGCTTACAGAAAAAAAGGTGTAGCTCGAAAACTTTTAAATCACGCTATAGAAATCCTAAAAGAAAAGGATATCGCTTGGATTGAGGCATATCCAAGAAAGGGAGACCTATCGGATGCTCACAGTTATCACGGTCCAGTTTCTTTGTTTTCTTCTGAAGGTTTCACAATAATAAGAGAGGACGAGTATTTTTTCCTGATGCGAAAATCGTTGGAGTAAAATTTGTTAAATCTAATTTTTCACTTTTTTCTGATATTTTCTTCTAAATGAAATTTTTAGCAATCGGTATTTTACGGTGTTTAGTGATATTTCTATGGGGTTTAAGCGATCGAAACATTTATATATTCGTTTCATTTTATGTAACATAGATGTTGTCAATCATAAGTTGACATCACTAAATTAAAAAAAAAAAAGAAATGGAGGTTGATTGTATGTCAGACAAAGAAGAAATCGAAATTAAAAGTAAAGAAGAAGTACCAGAAGAAATAAAAGACGATAAAAAAGCAAGGGAAATAACCGTAAGACGTGAAAGTCCATTTTCCTTATTTCAAGAAATGGATCGTTGGTTTGATGATGCTTTTGATAACTTTCTATGGCCGTTTAACCGAAGGCGACACAACCCTTTTAACTTAGTGATTCGAGATTTCGAACCTATCTTTCGAACTCCTTTAACAAATATCCATGAAACAGAAGATCAGTTCAATATTACTGCAGAGTTACCTGGAATTAACAAGGGTGATATTGAACTCACAATTCAAGATGGAAAATTAGAGATTAAAGGTGAAAGTAAAGAAGAAAAGAGCGAAGAAGTAGAAGGGCAGTCCGTTAGACGAGAGATTCATTCATCTAAATATTATCGGACTTTTAACTTACCCGATTACATTGACGAAGATAGCATCGAAGCAAATTTAGAGAAAGGAATGCTTACGATAAAAATTCCTAAGATAAAACCACCTGAACCCGTTAGAAAAAAAATTGAAGTTCAATCTTAAGTTCTTCTGTTAATCTTTAATTTTTATCATATTAAACAGTTATATTTAATCTTTATTTATTTATATGGCCAATAAATAGATCCTTTTTTGAAATCATATGTAAAAATATCCTTCTTACAAACTTGGGTTAAAATAAACCCGAACTTGGTAGCAATCTATTTAAAATTCAAAATAAAAAAAAATCTCTATTCTAAAGGCTCAGCAACAGCTTTATCGCTTTTCTTCTCTTACATCGCAATTTTGTCGATCGGACGAAATTATTAACCGAAACATATCCAATCGAAAAATTTACGCAAGTTTTAAATATTTGAAAGAAGTTATATAATATAATAAAGTTCAAACTTAATTTTATGGACTTTATAAAAAAATAAGTAAAAAATAATAGTGGAGGAATAGAATAATGGCTAAAAAAGTATTTGCCTGGTCACCCGTTAGAAAGTTAATGAAAGATAACGGCGCTGAAATGGTCGCTCGTGAAGCTGTTGACGCATTAATCGACTATCTTGAGAAAGTCGCTAAAGGCGTAACAAACAAAGCTCTCGAAATGACTCGCCACGCCGGTAGAAAGAAAATTTTTAGTGTTTAACTTTAAATCTTTATACTTACCGACAACGATATGGCTTTGGCAATGAAATTAATGTAATCCAATTTGAATAATTCAACAATAATTTTTTTTTTATTTTTTATTCGTTCTCGATCTATATCCTTTATTAATTATTCTTTAAAAGTGATGTAAGTCTAAACACAAATTTAAAAAAATTCCCAATTTTTTTTTCTATTTTTCATAAAATTATTCTAACTCAATTCGATAAGAACTGGTTTCGAACTATCTTGAACTCTGCAATCATTAAATTAATAACAAATGGATTCTGGTTAATTTTATATAGGTGAATTCAAGTGAGCCGAGAAGAAAAAAAGAACAACATTTCAAGAAATATTTTGAAATTCTACATATGGATATTCATTTTTGGAATTCATACAGTTCGGGGCGTTTATTTTCCATATATGACTGAGTGGGGAGGTTTAACCTTTTTTGAGATGATGCTCTTGCAGAGTTATTTTATGTTTATGATATTTATTCTCGAAATCCCCTCCGGAGCTATTGCTGATTATCTAAGTCGAAAAACAGCCTTGATTTTATCCTCTTTATTTGTTGTTGCAGCCGCATTTACTTATAGTATTTATCCGAACATCTTCCTATTCTTCTTAGCTGAAACATTCTGGGCGTTTAGTATAGCTCTACATTCTGGAACAGACGAAGCGTTTATTTATAGTACTTTAAAAACAACTGGTGAGGAGGATAAACTAACAAAGGTTTTAGGGAGAACTTATTTATTACACATAATCGCAAACATTATATCCGCACCTTTAGGCTCTATTATTGCAGGGATTGTCTCTTTACAGTTTACTATGACATGTTTAGGCTTGATTTATATTGGAGCATTTATTACTTCTTTTACATTTAAAGAGCCAAAATTAGTAAGAGAAGAGAAAACCAAAAGATATTTAACAATATTGAAGGATGGTTTTAACGAGTTAAGGAAAAATAAAATTATAAGAATCCTTTGTTTTGATAGGTTATTCGTACAGATTTTTATACACCTTTTATTTTGGACATATCAACCGTATTTAACTTCTGTTAATCTCCCAATCTGGGCGTTTGGTTTTATCCTTGCAGCGATGAATATATTTAACGCAATATTTAACATATTAATTCCAAAATTCCTTGAAAAAGTTAATAGTAAGAAGAAAATGTTAATTACAGTTAATGTTATTAACGGAATTGCTTACATCATATTAGGTTTCTCCGTATTCCCTCCCATCGGTGTTTTAATGCTTTTTCTTATTGTAAGTTTTGGATACACTCGAGGTCTTATATACATAAACGGAATTAATAAGCAAATTGAATCTGAAAATAGAGCTACCGTTCTTAGCACGATTAACATGTTTGGAAGCGTTTCAATGGCGATTTTGTATCCATTAGTCGGACTAATTGTACAATGGAACTTGTTTATCATGTTTATAATCATTGGGATAATGATTTTAATACTTACGGCGTTTTCAAGGGTAAAAAGCGAGTACCTTTAGCTATTTCTCCTTATAATCAATATTTCCTTATCTTCAGAGCCCCTATAAAGTGAGTTTTAAGAGAAACAAATTAGGAAAAACTTTAATTTCTTCAAGTATTAATAAATTTCGTTCAATTCAAAATATAAACCACCAAAATTTGGTTTTAAAACATGAGTGAATCAGAAGAAAATAAACAAGATGATGAAGATGTTTTTCCTTTCATAGAAGGAGAAAGAATCGATTTAGTTGCGGGAAACTCTAAATGGGCAAAATTACAATGTAAATGGAATAATAGTCCAAACGTACGACATTACGCCAGAAATATGTGGCCCCTTACTCTTGAAGATGTAAAAAAATGGTTTGAACCGCCAGCAGACAGACACATGAGGGATCATGTCGTATTTACAATATATCATAAAGGTGATAAACGTCCTATAGGCATTGTTGGGTTTGGTCGCATCAATTGGGTTAATCGAAACGCAAATATATTCGGATCCATCGGAGAACAGGAATATTGGGGGCGGGGTATCATAGGAGAAGCTACTAAATTATTAATTAGGTATGGATTTACTGAGCTGAATTTTCACAAAATCTATGCTGGAGTGTATTCTCCAAACGCAAGATCGCTTCGCGCAGCAGAGAAGCTAGGCTTTGAAAAAGAAGGGATTATAAAGGAATCACAATATGTTGATGGGCAATATCTCGACGAGCATAAATTCGCTCTTTTCAAGAGAGATTGGATGAAAGCAAATGAGGTATAGCCGTTAAACACTTTCAGGATGAAGTAAAATATGACAGAAGAAAACGAAAAAAAAGAAGAAGAAAAAGAACTTGAGGTTTTTCCTTTCATCAGGGGTGAAAGAATTGACTTAGTTGCTGAAAATACTAAGTGGATAGATTTATTTTGTAAGTGGAATAACGATCCAGAAGTACGACGATATTCTCGAAACAATTGGCCGCGGACTATTGAGGAATTAAAAAAATGGTTAGAACCCCCTCCAAGAGGACAACTAAGGGAATTTATCACTTTTACAATATACCATAAGATCGATAAGCGTCCAATAGGTAATATTGGATTTGGTCATATCCGGTGGGTGGATCGTAATGCGAATATATTTGCCATGATCGGAGAACCCGAATATTGGGGAAAAGGTATAGCGGGTGAAGCTTCAAGATTAGTGATTGAATATGGTTTTAGCGAATTAAACTTGCACAAGATATATGCAGGAATATACACGCCTAATGAAAGGTCTCACCGTGCTGCTGAAAAATTAGGATTTAAAAAAGAAGGCGTTTTTAAAGAAGAAGAATACGTTGATGGGACATATCACGACGTTCATAAATACGCTCTTTTCAAGAGAGATTGGATGAAAGCAAACGAAAAATAATATTAAAATGTTGGAAAAATAATGAACGAATCTCAAGTTCCTGTATTTATTGAGGGAGAAATCATCAATTTTGTGCCACTAAATAGTAAAAATATTAACCTATTTGCAAAGTGGAAAAATGACTCTGATGTACGTATATATTCTCGAAACATTTTTCCACGAACTATCGAAGATATGAAAAAGAACTTTGAGCCCTCCAATGATAAAACTAAGAGAGATATTTCCTTTGAGGTCTGGCACAAAAAAGATGAAAAAACCATAGGTTTCGGAAGAGTAGAAATCGATTGGTATACTCAAAAAGGATGGTTGGGCTTAGAAATAGGTGAGCCTGAATATTGGGGACAGAAAATAGGTGAAGAAGTAACACGTCTAATGGTTGAATATGCTTTCAACGAATTAAACCTTTACAAAATTTATGCCGGAATAAGTTCTGCTAACATCGGATCTTGGCGTTGTGCTGAAAAGAATGGATTTGTCCGCGAGGCTACATTTAAGAAAGATAATTACATTAATGGGAAATATTTTGATAGATTTGTTTATTCGTTATTAAAAGAAGATTGGTTAAAAACCAAGAAAAAAATTTAATCAAAATTGGTATAATTATGAACGATTCTCAAGTTCCAGTATTTATTAAGGGAGAAATTATCGATTTAGTCCCATTAAATAGCAAAAACATCAACCTGTATGTAAAGTGGGAAAATACACCAAATGTGCGCATATATTCTCGAAATATAATTCCAAATACCGTTGAAGATATGAAAAAATTTTTTGAGCCATCTAAAGATAGAATGAAAAGAGAAATAAACTTTGAAGTGTGGCACAAAAAAGATAAAAAATCAATTGGGTTTGGAGCGGTTAACGATATTGATTGGTATGGTCAAAAAGGATGGTTAGGCTTAGTTATAGGTGAACCTGAATATTGGGGGCAGAAGATAGGCGAAGAAGTAACGCGTCTAATGGTTGAATATGCTTTCAACGAATTAAACCTTTACTTAATTTATGCCGGAATAAATTCTGTTAACATCGGATCTTGGCATTGTGCGGAAAAGAATGGGTTTACCCGCGAAGCTACATTTAAAAAAAATATGTATGTTAATGGGGAATATTATGATACGTTTGTTTATTCGCTATTTAAAGAAGATTGGTTAGAAAACAAGAAATAATTAGATAATTAAAGAAAAAAATAAAATTTTTTTAAATTTTCATTATCCTCCCGCAAGTGGAGGGAAAATCGCTACAATATCACCATTCTTGACAATTGTTTCTCTTGTTTGGTGTGGTGCACCGTTTATTAGAATTATCAATTTTATATCTTTTGGAATACTGAACATTTCTAATATTGTGCTTACTCTGCTTCCGACAGGTAATGAAACTTTTTTTTTTGGAGGGGCTCCACTCCTTAAATTAGCGAAAAATTTCACTGTCGCGTTTATCTCTTTTGTTTCATTCATCTTCATGTCTTGTAAAGTACCATTTGTATAACAGTTTCATATTATTAGGAAATAAGCCAACTCTATCGCCATCTTTTACTTTCTTCCTAAATCCCGAGTATGTTCCATTAACAAATAGATGGCCGGTTTCTTCCTTTTCAATTGCGTATTTATTTAATATATCAGCAATAGTATTAATTCCATCGCTATCAATGTGTAAATTTAAGGGTAATGAGTTTGTGACATCAAACCCTTCAATTTTTTTCCGCAAGTCACCGAAAATTTTCACTAAGATAGTCATATTTTAAGTTATGCTCCCCAAACTCTATCTAGTTCGTCGTCCGTTACACCAAAAACGTCATTGTGAGGTGCTAGTGGCTCCTTTAAGAAGAATTCTGGTAACCTATCGTGTTTATCTGTAAATCCTGCTGCTTTATTAAACGCTCTCTCAGTATCTATAATTGATCTCCCATAACCTGGAACATCATCTACCGTAAGACTTGTCCCTAATACCCCATTAAGCGTATCAACAACACCTTCTAATCCTTCAGGGATATCTAATATCGCAAACGCGATGAAAAGACAATACCCTGTTGCATCAACGGCGGCTGTAGCAATCTGTAAGTTGCGTGATAAGTCTGCTTTTTTAGTGTCTTTAGGGTCGGCTGTTCCACCAACTCCCATAATTTCAGTAGCAATAGCGTATCCTGCTGTGTGATCTGCTCCCATCGGTGTGGTTGCGTAAGTCACTCCTATACCTTTTATCGCCCGTGGATCGTATGCTGGTAAACCTTGCCCTTTTACAACAGGAACTCTAGTTACTCCGAATGCTTTGCCTACATATGCGGTTCCGTTAGCTAAAATTCTACCGGTAGGGGTTTTGTTCTTAATTTCGTCCATTAATTTTAAGGCTCCTTTACCGTTTCCAAATTCAGTTAAGCCACCTTCCATTGCTACTGCAAGTAAATCACCTGTTTCAATCGTATCTAAACCTAAATTGTTACACGCTCTATTTAATTCTCCAATTACTTCCAAATCGTAAATGCCACAATTTGGACCTAGTGCCCATACGCTTTCGTATTCTAATACTCCGACGGGATCTTTTCCTCCGGGTTTAGTCCACACTTCAGAACATTGAATAATACATCCAGGACTACAGAAATGAGGACGTTGACCACCTCGCTTCTTAATTTCATCAGCTTTTACTTCTCCAGACACTTTTTCAGATCTATCGTCTTGACCCGATGAAAAATTACGTTGTGGTAATCCTCCAGCCTCGTTTATAATGTTAACAAGAACAGCTGTACCATATGAATTAAGTGCTCCACCCGGTTTCGTTACATCGTGGGTTGTGAGTGCGTTTCTTAGCTTTCTAACACCCATATCAAAAGCTTCTTGGTTCAGAATTTCTACTCCAGGTGCTCCAGTTTCGTCAACTATTATGAATTTTAGTCCTTTTGAAGCCATAACCGCTCCAAGTCCTCCTCGTCCTGCGTATCGACTAGGTAATCCTTCAGGATCGTTAAAACATATACCCGAAGCAGCTCCCATTATTTCAGACGCAATACCAACGCCACTAATACCTACCTTATCTCCAAATTCCTTAAATAAATCTTTATATACCTCGTAAAGTCCCTTGTTTAACCACTTAGCAGCATTAACGAATTCAGTGCCATCCATTGTTACTTTTAAGAGATAATAGTCATCTCCTGCGTGTTTACCTTCGACTACAATAGCTGCTATCCTCATTCTTCCTAATTTCTGAGAAAAATTGGTTCCAGCATTTGCCTCTTTTATACCCCCCGTTAACGGAGACTTTGCTCCAACCGAAATTCTTCCCGAAGTTGGAGCTTTTGTTCCAGTCACCAAACCAGGAGCAAATACAAGTTTATTATTTGGACCTAATGGATGGCAAAGTGGATCAACTTCCTTCGCAACAATTGTAGAGGTAAGAGCGCGCCCACCTAGAGCTACGAAATCTGCGGGTAAGTCCTCAAATTTCGCTTCAAGTTTTGTCATATCTACTCTTAAAATTCTTTTTGACATAATTTCACCTCTTTTTTAGGCATTTAATATATGTGATAGGCAATTATATAAATTTACGTTATGTATGATGTGTAATAACGCAATATCAAATATCTAAATAATAAAAAAGCAGGCCCGAGGGGATGTATTCAAGAAATGCGAAATATATATCCCTTTGAACCCCCGACCTTCTGCTTTCCCCATAAAGAGTATGTAGGAGGCAGCTGCGATATCCATGCTTCGCTACGGGCCTTTGGTTATAAAAGATATTAGGCATATATCCCATATATCTTTTTTGATTCTTCATAGAGTATTTTCTACAAATCCATCTAAGACCATATATTTTCATAAAAACAAGTCTATAAAGAATATGAAACAGATAATATGGTTAGTTAATTATTTGTGATCTTTTTAAACATATTAGAATAAATAAACAAAAGGTTTTAATTCTGAACTTCAATTTAAATTATTATATTAGATTTTTTTGAAATAGTTATTTTTAGTGTTAAGAGAAATGGAAAGAAGAAATTACCAACAGGGTAAACCTAACAGACCTATAGATTATTTGAGAAATTCTGTTAATAAGGTCATATTGATAAAAGTTAAACGAAATCGGTTGTTTAGAGGTATGCTTATGGGATTTGATGAGCATCTTAATCTATATCTTGAAGGAACAAGTCAACTTTTTGAATATATGGATGAAGATGGCGCTATAAAAGAAGAGCATGAAGACCTTGGAAATATCGTAGTTCGTGGGGACAATGTTATATTTGTAAATCTAGCAGGCTAGCTCTGCCGACTTTAGGTTTTGGAAGAGATTAATGATTTCTTTTATCAGCGGAAAAGCGCCGCTAATCAAAAGAACGACTTTTATTAAAATTAGAGATCGCATTTTAATAATAAACTTAAGAAGATCTTAAGATTCAATAAGATCAAATAAAAACTTATTAGGGCTCGAGTCTTCTTCATTAAGTAAGAAATTAATATTGAATTGTAGATTATTGAACCTTGATTGAATCTGAGAGTATTCGACCCAAAAATGCTTTACTGGTTAGCCCAAATTTAGGGCATCCTCTATTTTTACATATAGATAATGATTTAAAGAATCATAAATTTGAATTAAAGTTATTATTTGTAAGTAATCTTGACTCTTTAGCACAGTTTGAGGAATATGTCAAGAATAACATTAGTTTAACTCCCATTCTTGAATACAAGTGGAAATTGTTAGAATATCTCGAGAGAGCGAAGGAAGAACGCTTGGCAAAGCTTGAAAAGGAAAAAAAAAGAAGCATTTGGAGTAGAATTAAGAGCATTTTTAAAAGGGATAAAAAGGAGAAGATTGAAGAAGAAGCAACAATCGAAGGTGGACTTACAGATTCTAAAGGGGTAAAATTTGATATTATCCCAACCGAAGAAATAACCAAATTAAGACCACGCGCTTTTCGTGGAGAGGAGATAAAACCGATAGTGTCAAAGTTTGAGGATGCAAGTTTTTATGAGATTGATAATCCAAGATTTGATAATTATATTAACCCTCAGAATTATCTTATCAAGCACGAAATTTATGGAAGTTTAAATAAGTATTACACAGCGAATATCTTTTTTAACCTTTCTAACGAAGTTATTAAGTTTTTGACCAGTTTTAACTTTATTATGTTTGATATTGAACTAAGCCGACCTGATAAGAAGGAGTGGATCAATTATCATTCTATAGTTGTATCAAAAAATAAGTGGATAGATTTCAAGTTTTTTCACGCAACGGATTTACATCTAGCTGAGCGCAATGACAGAATTTATGAAATAGTTAGAAAATGGAAAACATTAGTAAGAAAATCAGATGTTAGCGAAATTGTTGCTCAAAGTGCAAAAGCACTTTCTTTTTTCCAGCGATTATTAATGAAGCAACCAGAAGAAAAAGCTAAGAATGTAAAAGCTCTCCACAAGCGATATATAAACCCTAATAATAACTTTAGAAATTTAATTAAACTTACAAATAAACAAGTAATGCAAAATGATTTAGATTTTATAGTTCTAACTGGTGATCTTATCGATTTTGCAGTAATCTCTAAAATTGACAAGGAAAAAAGAAAAACTATAGATTTTGACTACGAATATAGTAACTGGCGAATTTTTAAAGAAATTGTCTTAAATTTTCCTCAAGAAAAAAGAAGAGGGATGGTTTCTGGAGATGAGATACTCTGTCCTTTATTTACAGAAGTCGGAAATCATGACTTTCGCAATTACCATTACGACCTCAGATGGGGTAATTTATACAAGAAAATAGGTTTAACTGGAGATGAAGCGATCGCTTTAAACGACGAGTTGCTGGCAAATCCAATAGGTTCAATTACCAAAAGTTTTCAATCTCTGAAGGGTTACCTAAGAGAAATCAATTCCTCTTTGGATTATTACCTGAAATTAGGAGAAAATAATTTCATATTCTTAAATTCAGGCTCAGACTCATTTAAAAATATAATTGATTTCGTGAGTGGACATCCTTCAGTTACTGGACTTACGAACAAACAGATAAAGTATTTAGAAAATTTAGCTAATACTGAAATTAAATCAGGAAGCAACACATTTCTTCTGATTCATGGCCCTCCAATTAATCCTAAAAAAAATATTAGCTCATTTAAACGTTTTTCTTTATCAAAAACTCCTCAAGACATTTTTACCTCAATTGAACAATATAAAGAATCTATCTTAGCGAAATTAGGAAAAAAAGGGTCCTCAGCTCGAATTGACGGTAAATTTGATGTAAAATATGGAACAATTTCTTCAAACTGGGCTAAGCTTCTTAAATTTTGTCTTGATTTTTGTATTCTTACGCTTTCGGGACATACCCATCAGTTAAAGGAGTTTAGACTGAGTAATCCTCAGAATTTAACTACTAATGCTTCAAGCACAGGTCCTTATAGTTTAGAGAAGTTAGAAATTCCTGCAGCAATTTTTTATGATTTTTATTCTGAACAAATCGATACTCCAGAAGAAGTTGAACTTAAGGCTCCTTACATTGTGCAAACCCCCGCATTGGGTTTAGGAAGCTACTTTAAACCAAATTTAGCAGGAGCCTTTCGAGAAATTATTGTCAAAAAAGGAAAATTAGCTTCCTTTAAGGTCGATTACATTAAACGTTAGTATCGATAAAGAATTGGAAAATTAATCATTTAATCCTATAGGTCTTGACTTTTTATGAATCGCCATCTGACATCTTCCAAATGACTTCCTTAATTATGATTAAATACTTATATAAATGAGATAGATTCTACATACAATATTAATTTTAATTTATTACATAGAAGAAAACATTATAGAAAATATACCTTCAATTTATTCGTGTTTAAATTTGTATATAAAAAATTTCTCACAATTAACTCCTAACGAAATTAAGGAAGATTCTTTAACGCTAAGAAAAGTTGGATTGAATGCTCTAGAGGTAGCTCTTAATTCAGTTCAAGCTGGAAAATTGATAAAAAGAGCCGTTAAAATTCTCAATGATATGCTCATAATTCGCAACGAAGAATTTGATCTTAGCACTTTTAGAGAAGTTTTAGTTATTGGGGGTGGGAAAGCTTCTGCCCAAATGGCTCTAGCAATCGAAGAACTTCTAAAAGAATACTCTAAGATTAACTATAAAGGATTGATTAATATCCCAAATAGTTTAAATATTGATACCAGTTCTGCTTCAAGTAAAATAAGAACGAATTCAGCTTCTCATCCGATACCAGATAAAAATGGAGTAAATGGCACAAAACTTATGTTTAGTTATATTGATAATACGACCAAAGATGATTTAATTATCTTTTTATTATCCGGCGGCGGTTCTGCTCTATTACCTATGCCTAAACAAGATATAACCCTAGCAGATTTACAAGAAACTAATTCACTTTTACTAGGATCCGGAGCGTCAATTCACGAAATCAATACTATCCGTAAACATTTATCTGACTTTAAAGGAGGAAATCTTGCTAAAAAAATATATGAAAGTAGTAGAGCTACAGTTATTACATTGATCATATCAGATGTAGTCGGAAATAATATGGAATTCATTGCTTCTGGTCCTACCGTTCCTGATACTACAACTTTTAAAGACTCCTATCACATCTTAAAGAAATATGATTTATTAAGTAAAGTTCCGGTTCCGGTAAAACAGCTCATTGAAACAGGAATGAACGATCTTTCGTTAAGTAATCCCTTAAATCAATCTGCTTTCTTTAAAAATGTTCACAATTATTTAATCGGAAGCGTTGAATCAAGCGTCAATGAAATAACAAAATATTTAGAAGATTTAAATTTCGAAGTTGACTACTTTTCAAATGAAATTGTAGGTGAAGCTGCAATTTTCGGAAAGGATTTATATAATTTCATCGTTTACAAGTTGCAAAATTTTGTTAAAAAATCCAATAAACGGAAATTTGCCTTATTGGGGACCGGAGAATTAACGGTAACAATAAAAGGGAAAGGAATTGGAGGGAGAAACCAAGAAATGTTATTAACTTTCCTTAATGAAATAAAAGATAAGAATATCGATTACAATTTTCTAATTATTGGAGCAAATCTCGATGGTATAGAGGGTAATAGTGAAGCTATGGGTGCTTTAGTAGATAATGCTCTCCTCTCTCAATCAGTTGAAAATAAAATTGAATTTAACACTTATTTAACCAACAATGATTCAAATAGCTTTTTTAAGATGCTAAACTGTGATATTATAACTGGCGCTACGGGGATAAATGTAAATGATTTGCTTCTTATCCTAATAGATATTAACGACTAGATGCAATTTTACAACAAAATAAAAATTTAAATGAAAATGAATATAGAATATTGATAAATATGAGTTCTAACCTTTTGATTACTTGCCCCGCGTGTGGATACACATTTAGAAACGAAGTTTTAGGTCCAAAAAAGAAGAAACTCATCTGTCCAATGTGTAATTATCAATTTAGAGATCCAGATTTTCCTCCTAATAAATTGGATGAGTTCTTAGTATGATCTACTACCGACAAAAAAGTTAAAACCTTATCGTTCTAGTAGTTTTAATTTTTAGTTAAAAAATCTTTTTTAACTATCAAGAGTATATCTATTATTAATCCATAAATATAAATGGATATTATGAAAATGTAAAAAATATGGTAATTTAACATGGCACGTAAAAAAGATAAAAGGCCACGAGAAGAACCCAAACCAAGATATGGTTTTGCAGCTGAAGAAGTAGCTGAAGAAAAAATGGCTGAGGGTCTGAAAAGGTCTGACTTAGACGATGGTAAAGTGACATTAGTTGATCGAGATATTTCTACTCCTGTCATTGAAACTTACGACGCAAGCACAGGTGAATTAGAAGGTTCGATATTACTTAAAGATGGAAATCGAGATGGTTTAACTGGTTTAGTAAAGATCGTTGAAAATGTTGATGTTGAATTAGATCACGATTCTAATATAAACTCCATTAATTTTAAAGGAAAATTAAATGTTGAAAACCAATCTACAAAGGATCGGTTATGGGACATCGATTTATCGCTCAAAAATATTGAGACCACTAATCTAAAATCGAAAGACATTAAGATAAGGGAGCTTGGAACTAAAAAAAATAACAATACTTATACAGAAGAATTCATCATTAAAGAAGAAATTAAAAATCTCCTTTTAATCCAAGAATACGTTAATACACTTCCTAACGCGGATAGTGTTTTAAATGTTAGAGACATTGAAACTAATCTATTACAGGCTAAACTAAAAACTAGTAAAGCTGGAGTTAAAGTAAAAGAAAGGGTAGCGCCTATTGAAGAAGAGGAGGAGGAGGAAGAAGAAGAAGAGGAGGAAGAAGAAGAAGAGGAGGAAGAAGATTCCTTTGAAGATGGAGGAACTGCCTCTGATGACTTCTCGTTACAATCTTTTGGGATCTCTATTGATAAAGAGAATACAGTAACATTTGCAATCGCTATGAGAAGTCTATTCGCAAAACCAATCAAGAATGTTAAAATTGTGAAGACTATTCCCGATGATTTTAGCAATCCGGTTATAAGAGATTCTTCAATTGGACGGGCAGATGTTGAAGGTAAAAAGGTTGTGTGGAATGTAGAAAAATTGAATCCAGAACAAACTGTTATATTAAAATTTACTTGCAACATCATGGTAACTGACATCACAAAGAGAAAAACAGGTACAATAGATGTAACCTACGAAGCAGCATCATCCTTTGCTGAAGGATTAGATATCGATAAATACGATGCTTATACCAGAAACAAATTCTATGTCGATACAGTAGAGAGAGACGAAGAACCCGGGGTGTGGGACTGTAAACTCGTTTTTGAAAATCCATCTGAATTTATAATTCAATTATTTAACGCAGATGTGTATTCCGCCGAAAATGAATCTGTCAAATATGTTGACATTGATCCTAAAGATGTTCCATTACTACCCGCTGGTGCTCAATGGCATTCTAGAAAATGGAAGTTTGAATCTGATGAATATCCTGCTTTTAGAAAGAAACTTGAATTTCGAGTTATGCCTGATTTCCAAACTTCAGTATATGGAACGGCTACAATTGCAGATGTTATATTAGAAATTGCTAGCATAACTGGAGACATGGAATACGATATCGATCAAGTTCCTACCTACAAAGAAAAAGATGTAATTGCAACCTTGAAAATGGTAAACAATGGTTCTGCACCTTTGAACGAAGTAACAGTTGTTCAACAGTATTTCACTAATGAATATCAACCACCCAAATCAGATGAAGTAAAACTAATGTGGGATGGAAAGGAAGTCGATCTCAATTCAGGAGCAGTTAATTTCGATGGAAGCGTATTTAAAATCTCACTTAAGGACCTTAGAAACTCAAGTAATGGATTGCTTATACCAGATTCCTCTTTAGTATTTCAGTACCCAATTCACTGTGTTAATCCTGCTCAAGATTCTAAATTTGAATCTGAGATCGTCTATTTCACAAATACTTTCCCGGTTTCACAGGAGTTAGAATTTAAACCAGAAGTACCTGTTATAGAAGCATTACACTTAAGAAGAAGATTCAGAATTGGAAAGGAAGTCCTTCCAATTGGTGCTTTAGGGAATTACGAAATCATATTAACTGTAGAAAATATTGGTACAGCACCTCTCCAGAAGTTGATTTTGATGGACAAAGTTCCAGATAGTTTCGAATATTCTGATTACTCAATGAAACCCGAGATCACAGACGAAGTAGGACAAGATACGCTTAAATGGACAATTGATAAGCTAATGGCCGAAGAAAAAATCGAAATCAGCTATAAAATTAGTGGTACAGGCGCTTACAGTCCAAGCGACGCACAACTTGGTTTATAAATCTTTAATCAACAATTATTTTTTTTATATTATTTTAAATTTTCATATTCATTTAATAAGCTTGAAAGAACTTCTATATTTAAGATTAATAGAACAGATATGTGGATTTTTTTAAATAAAATTTATAAGATCTAATAAGTTGTGATAAATTTCATGCCAACACCCAAAGAAAGCTTCCATTTGAATTGGATGTTCGAATGTCCTGATGCTGTTTTAACTTGTTCAACTTTAAAATGTGGAGATAAATCTTATATAGTATTTGGAGGCCATGATAAGACATTATATCTGATGGACGAAGATTTGAACATCCTTGATAGTATTACTTTTGATGGATGGGTAAGAACTACGCATTCCGTGGATATAACAAATGATGGGTGCGAAGAAATACTCGTAGGTGCTGGAGATGGCAATTTCTTAGTTGTGAAATTAGTAAAAGGAATAGATAAATTAGCCGGTATTATGAATTATAAATCCAAAGGCAAAGTTCTATCTGTCATTGCTGGAGATTTTACTAGAGACGAAAATATTGAGCTAATTTATGGGAGTGAGGATAAAACTCTTAAGATTTTTGAAAATATTGATTCTACTGAACCAAAATTCACATTCTATTACGATTCATGGGTGACAGCGTGTACCCTAGGATATTTAAAATTACCTGATGTCGATACGCCAATTTATGGTTTATTAGCAGGTACTAAAAATGGTTTGCTTCAATTAATTGAATTTAAGGAAAATAAACCTGATATTGTTTGGCAAAAAGATTTAGGGGCTCAAATTAATATTATTGAAGTAAACGATGTTTCTAACGACGGATATCACGAGATAGTGGTTGGAACTGATGATTCCTTTGTAAAAATACTAGATAGCAGTGGCGAAGAACTAAAAGCAATAAAAATCGAACAAAGTCGCCCAGTCTCCCTAAAAATCATTGATATTGATGGTGATAATGCTAAGGAAATTATAGTGGGGTGTGCTGATGGGACGCTTAATATATATCATAATCCTAAATTAGATTCGTTTGATATTGAATTGAAATGGAAGACATCTGCCTCAAATTCAATAAAAATTGTATCCTCAATCGTTAATCCCGAGGATGGCACAACAAATATATTATTTGGAGGATATGACCGTAGTATTAGGTGCATAAGCGACCTTGATTGTGGTGAAACTCCTCCTTTAGACATTCCTCATAATATAATTGTTCCAAAAACTCAACCAACAGGAGCAGAGGAAGCAATAACTAAACCTATCGTATTTGAAACAGTACCCACAAACATTAGAGAATATATTTTCAAATATTTAATAGATAATAGAATTATTGAGGGAATTGGAGCAGAATTAGAGAAAAGAGGATATCTTACCGATAGCGTTGTCGAAGAATTCCAGCGAATGATCTCAGAAAAAGCTGATTCTTACGAAAAAGTTACTTACTCGGTTTGGACATTACCCGAAGATCAAATTGGTGAAGGGGGTACCACTGGAGCGCCCGCTAAAGCTCCTGAGAAAAAAGGGAAGAAAATTAAGCCCGTCGTCATAGAACAAGAAATGCCCAAACAAAGAGGGGGAATGTTAATTGATGCTTTAAAATCAGAACCTAACAAAGGAAAGGGAAAAATTGAAGAACCAAAATCAATAGCAGGTACAGCGGCAGAAGGTAACATTAAAACCATAATCATTACTCATTTAGAAAAATTTAAACTAGTCCCAACAAAAACTAAACTAGTTGATGATTTAGTCATACTCGGATACGATAAAGACATGGTAGAAGCACAAATAGACAAGTTACGAATGGAAGGTGTACTCCTTTATTCTCGCTCAGAACCAAAGGGATGGAGTTTAGGGACTTACTAATTTTATTTTAGGCAAGAATAAACTCTTTTATATCGTTTTGAAAAGGTTCAAATTGAGTAATTTCAGAAAAATCTTTATTAGAATATCTAGAAATAAAAAGATTTAAAATAGGGTCGATTTTTTGAAGAAACTTTTTGACAATCTTATCGGTGTCTTTCTTCCTTTTATCTAACAATCCGTATAAAATGATTGGTTCTTTATCGTCACTATCAGCAACTTGAATCTCATACGCTCTGAAAACGAATAATACATTGCCCGATTCTAAATATTCTAAACACAAGTTATTAAAGGCATTCTTTGCAAACATATTAATCGCTGAAATAAAGCTTCCTCTTAAATCTTTGTTTGCTTTCGAAATGTTCTCTTCTTTCTCTATCTTCTTAAACTCGTAACTGACTAAAATAAACCCGCGAAAAACGATACCAATCTCGTATAGTTCTTTCATTTTTTCTAGTTTACTAATTATTAGAAAGAGTTCAATATTAACCCTATAATCCTTATAAAAATTTTCATATTTATTATTACACAAAAAAAAAAATAATTATTTAGCAAGGAATTATAAGATTTAAGCTAAATTATCTGAGAGGTTTTTTTAAAGTAATAGCTTCTTCAGGACATTCTGAGACGCACAATCCGCAACCAAAACAATAATCTTTAAAAAATTTTAATTTATTATTAAGGATTTTCCTTGCTCCAAAGTTACATCGTTGCACGCAAATTCCACAGTCATTACATTTTGTTAAATCCGTATACGCGATGAAATCGCTTTTAATCATCTGCGGAGAACCGCTCTTTAAGAATTTATTCATAACAAGACAGCAGCATGGGCAGCAATTACATACTACATAATAAAATAACGGATTCGGAAAATAAATTATCTGGTGGACTAATCCTCGCCTGTCGCTTTCTTCCAAAAGCTTTTTTATTTCACTTTTTGAAACTTTGACTAAATTTTCGGATTTATAAGGGATTTCGCGTAGTGATTTTCCAAAACCGATATGAATACACGTTTTGATAGGGTGATCGCAATTTGGAGTGTCTGAATATCTTCTCTGCGTTTCTCTGCAATAACAATTAGAGATACCAGTAACCTTTGATCTACTTAGAAGAGCTAGAATCTCTTGGGATGGAAGGAATTTGGTTTCAATATCTAAGTTTGTATTCAATGGAATTACTTTCCCGCCCCATCTACTCTTAAAAATGTACCGATTCGCTATACTATAAGAGTTAATGTTCGACTTAGTGTCAAAAAACCGAAGAATTTCGACTATGAAATATTCAAAAACCCCAAAAATAAATGACAAAATTTTACCTATTGGAGGTATCCTATCTAAAAGTATATCAAATTTAGCGTGAAAATATCTATAGGGGAAAGTTGCCATGAAACCGAATAGGAACTAGTTTTAAATTAAGAGTGAGAATTATGTAATTAATTTAATTATTATTCTTTAATTTTTTATTATAATCATAATTAATACGATATAATTGTTAGGGGAATTGAAAATTATGAGTAAAACTAATGAAGAAATTATAGAAGAAGCGTTTACATTAGGGAAAAAATACGAAAAAGAATGCACGGGATGTGCTCAAACTACAATCGCAGCGATTTTTGAGGCATTAGGGATTTGAAACGAAGATGTTTTTAAAGCGGGGAGCGGTTTAGCAGATGGATTAGGCTTAACGGGCGATGGATCTTGTGGGGCGCTAGTAGGAGCGTCTATGGTAATAGGCTATCTCTTCGGAAGAACCCGCGAAGATTTTAAAGATATGTATAAACCTATGAAATCTTATACCCTCGTAAAAAAATTGCATGATAAATACGTTAAACAATATGGCTCTTGCCGCTGTTACGATGTTCAAGAAAAATCGATGGGTAGAACATTTAATATGTGGAATGCCGACGAAATGAAAGAAGCCTTTAAGGCGGGAATGATGGATCATTGTTCTACGCTCGTTGGAAATGTAGCTAAACTCGCAACAAAAATAATTTTAAGAAACGGATTTAAGCTCGAATCTTGAAAACTGTTCTCTTTAGGTTAAATTATTAATTGCAAACTGATAATTTTTTAAACAAATAGTATTTTATTAAACTTATTCTAGATTATTTTTATTATCTTTTTCAAATGTGATGAGACATGTCTGACGAAACGCGTTTTTGTCCATACTGTGGTATTAAACTCAAGCATCCATATTGGGAACACATTCAATCAGAACACCCCGAACGATACACACAAAAAGAAACTTGGGTAAAACTTTATCAAGATTATAGAAATCTAGGAATGGACGAGGAAATTTCATTAACTGTTATATCTGAATTGTTTAATGCAACAACAGAAGAGATTAAATCTTTCTTAAAGGACAAGAAAGCTCTATAATTTTATCTTAAAATCTTGAAACTATATGTAATAAATACATTTCTAAAAATAAATAGAAAAATAGTAAAAAATACATTAATTAGTAAACAATTAGATTAAAATTCGTCCTCATCTTCTTCTAAGAGCCCAGCTTGTTTCAGTAAATCCTCAACGCTGTCTCGCATTTTCATAACTTGCTCGTTTTCTGATAGTTTAAGGTTATCAATAACCGTATCAGAAAATTCCATAAATTGTTTGATGGATTGACTTGAGAACTCCTTAATTTTCTCAGAAGTGTCCTCGATAAACTCTTTCCCGCTTTCGCCGAAAGCCCCTCCGACGAAATCTACAAAGGCGGTGTTCAGTTTATCTAAAATATTTTCATTTTTCTCTTCACTCATAAAAGATTACCTTCTTTTTATTTGAATTAGTATTTGTTTTGTTCTTTAATGAACAATCTTTAAATAATTTTTTCCAACTATTGTATA
The DNA here is from genome assembly GCA_013375475.1 of Promethearchaeota archaeon. GTDB lineage: Archaea > Asgardarchaeota > Lokiarchaeia > Sigyniarchaeales > SOKP01 > SOKP01. Next base: position 10,958 of record JABXKD010000016.1, on the reverse strand, counting down.
AATAGAGTATACTGAAAAAATTTATTTTGCTAATTCTCGATTTATCTGTTTTATCGTTAGGACACCTGCTGAAATTAACCAAAAACTAAGTGAGATCATCAATAGCCATTCCCATAATGGTGCCCATTGCCACCAAGGCAGAAATGTCCAAAAATGATCTGTATACCATAAGTAAGGCACTGTATAAAACATGTAAAAAAATATCGGAGTTAAGATCCAAGAATTAATTACATAAATAATACGTACTCTTTTTGGATTTGATATTCCGATTTTTTCCTCAAGAATATCGCGATAAAGTATACATTGTGTAGATATAAGAACTCCAGCAATCAATAAAGAAGTAAAAGCGAAATCAGCTACAAGGTCATGCCAAGGATACCCAATTGGAAAAATGTTATCCCATACTTCTCCGACATCTTCAGAAATTACGCCTGTGAAAAATAATCCTACCATTGCTATTATCATACAAACTACTGACGCATTTGCTAGTACTTTCCGCAATACTTTTGATTCATCTCCAATAAGAATTTTTCTCATATGTAAAGATACAGGAATTAATAATAGACCAGTATTCATCATTGCCCAATTAATGATAATTGGCATCGGTGTAAGATCTTGGTTTCCTAGGTCACTTATGTAATTAATGACTGGATTATATCCCGCGGGATCATAAGACGGTCCAGCAGGATCTAATAGACCTATCAAAAGTGCGGTTATTACTCCACCAATCCAGATAATTATAGCTGCAATAGCAGAAAACTTAACCACTTGTAAATTAGTTAAGAAATTTTTTAGTTTTCTCATATAAATCAATTAAGTAACCTTCTTTTCAATCGTTTCAATATTTATTTCGTTTTTAATGAATAGTCGTTTAATAATTTTTTCCAACTATTATGTAAATAGGATATCTGGAAAAATCTCACCAATATAAAAACAAACAGAACTTTTTTAAAGAAACAAGTGTATAATTAGTTATTATTTGATACCTACACAAAAGAAGATATTTAAAAAGGTTATACTGATGGGTAAAGATAAGAAAAAGAAAAAGAAGTACGGAATGGATGATGTCATAGCCGCAGGAATCGAAGAGGGAATGCAAACAGGAATGGAAAAGGGAGTCGAAGATGCTTTGAAAGCAGCGGGTAAAGAAGATATGATAGAAGACGTACTTAAAGGTTTAAAAGAAGAAGGTCATGGTCTTGAAGATCACAAGGACTAAGATGAAAAATATGAATAAATAGATACATTAAGAAGGAAATTTCTTTGTATCAGTAAGGAAAGGAAATAATCATTTCACTTTTTTTTTATGCAAAAATTTCTAGAAGTCTATATCTTGACCAATTCCTTCCTTTAGGGCTCTATCATATACCAATTTTCCAACCGCAACATCTTGTGCACTAATTCCCACTGATTTAAAAACCGTTATTTCAGTGTCAGTTGCTCTGCTTGAAATTTTTCCTGTTATGATATTTCCTATAGAAATAACATTGTCCTTAGATATGATTCCTTCGTTAATTGGAATTATATAGTCGCCTGCTTCAGCTAAACACGCTTCCTTTAATCCTGCTGTAAGTAAGGACGCTCTTTTAATCGTCGTTGAATCCAACTCTCGAGCATCCGGGGCATGGGCACCGATAGAAGAAATGTGAACTCCCTCCGACACTTTTTCACCTGCGAAAATCGGAGTTGTACTTGTAGTAGCTGCTACTATAATGTCTGAGTTAGTGAGTAATTCATCCCCCGAGTTAGTTATTTCGACTTCAATTCCTAATTCTCCTTCTATTTCTTTTTTAAAGCTTTCAGAAGTGTCTTTATTAGGATCAAAAACTTTACATCTTTCTAATTTTTCGTTTAATCCATAATATACTCCAGAAACTTGCTTTCTCGCTTGCACTCCCGCGCTATATATGCTCATCGTAGTGCTATCTTTCCGAGCTAAATACTTCACAGAAACGCCCGTAGCAGCTCCCGTTCTCATTGCTGTGATAAGGCTCCCGTCCATAATCCCCACTATATCTCCCGTGTTAATGTCTTGTATCATAATTTTTGCCAAAACCGTAGGTATGTTATATTTTTCAGGATTCTTTTTATAAACTGAAACAATTTTGGTAGCAAGCGCACTCATCTCTCCTCCAATTATACCGGGCATTACTAAAGTTAAACCTGGAGCGGGATCCGTAATAGCTATTCGTTGTGGAACAAATGCGTTCCCAAGCGTTAGCTGTTTATAAGCCTCTTCTACGTATTCTAATGCATCTGCCATATTTAATAACTCGGCTACATTAGCCTTTGTCAAAATTCTTACCATTTTTATAAACTCACCAATATTAAATTTAAAATTAAGTAATGTATTATTTTTGAGCTATTAAACCTATATATTTAACTTTTAAAATCATCCAATATTTCTTGATATAAGTGAAGGCTTATGAGTAGAGATCATTTCCTCCATGGATTTTTAAATCCTAAAAGCGTGGCTTTTTTCGGAGCTAATAATAAAGGAGGTTCATTAGCAGCTATTCAAATCATGGATCTAATAAAATCTGGATATTCTGGAAATGTCTATCCGATCCATCCCAAATTAGAGTCAGTTATGGGTTTCAAAACCTACAAAACCATTTCTGATATTCCCGAAATCCCAGATCTGGTCGTTGTTGTGTTATCTGCCCGAATAGTTCCTCAAGTGTTTAGGGAATGCGGGGAAAAAGGCGTGGACAAGATTGTGTTAATATCGGGGGGCTTTCGAGAATTATCTGGAGATCGAAAAAACACCCTAACAGAGGAAATATGCGAAATTGCGAACGAGTACGGAATGCGCTTTATTGGTCCAAATTGCTTAGGCGTCTTTAACAATTGGTATGAGAAAGAAAATTACAACAATTCGTTCAATATTGCGATATGGGAACTTTTAAGAAAAGGAAACTTTTCTATCGCCTCTCAGAGTGGAACACTGTCTTCTCATATTTGGTTTGATCCCGATACTTTAGATTTAGGGCTAAGTAAGTCTCTATCCGTTGGCAACGAAGCAAATATCGATATTGTCGATTGTCTTGAGTATTACAAGGATGACGAAGAAACTGAAGTCATAGGACTTTACATCGAAGAGTTAAAGCGCGGAAAGAAGTTCTTAGAAATAGCAAGAGAACTAACACCTCAAAAGCCCATTATTGCGATTTATGTTGGGGGTTCTCAAGGAGGTAATAGAGCGTTACAAAGTCACACCGGATCGCTCGCAGGTGATTCAAAAATATATGATGCCGTGTTTAAAGAAACAGGCGTTATTAGAACCGATTACGCACAAGAATTTTTGGATATTGCACTGATATTGTCGAATAAAATTCTACCTAAAGGAAACCGAATCGGAATTCTTACAAATTCAGGAGGTCCAGGAGCAATGATTGCCAACAACGCTGAAAAACATGGTCTTGCGGTCCCGGAATTTTCTGATTCGCTCCAAAAAGAACTCAAAGAGATCTTACCATCGACTGCTGGTTTTAACAATCCTGTTGACTGCACATTTGATATGAATCTCCCATATTTTTACATAACTCTCCCAGAAATTTTAATGAAATCTGGTGAAGTAGATGCTATCCTTCAATACGGAGTTGTTGGATTTCAGGATGTGATTGAAGATTTTCTCCAGAACGAAAAAATCGCAAAATGGGCAGAATTCCAAATCCAATCAGAGGAAAAAATGGATAAGATAGCTGAACAGCTACTCCAACCGACAATGAAAAATAGTCGAGACTATTCCGTCCCGATGTTATATATAAATCCTATGAGCTTTACGAGCCCCTGGTCTAAAAGGTTGAGAAAGAACGGAGCTTTGCTTTTTAAGTTGTGGGATAGACCTGTAAACGCGCTAGCAAAAGTGTGTGAATATGTTTCGTACAAGAAAAAAATAGCTGATTTATAAAATCTTTTTTGACATTGATAAAGCGCAGTGAGCTCCACACATGCTACACATTTCTTCAGAAACGGGGTGTCTTTTTTCTGGTTCAGTTGGATCTATGCAATACTCGAATTGTTTTTTCCAATTCCTAGAAAATCGATTCTTTGACAGCTCTAAATCGTTAGCGAAAAGATGGTTCAAACCGAATTTCATAGAGTCCCCTACGTGAGCAGCTATTTTGCATGCGATTAATCCCTCTTTAATGTCTTCGAGGGATGGTAAACAAAGATGCTCTGCTGGTGTGATAGCACATATATAATCTGCTCCAAATCCGGAGGCAAACGAACCTCCGATCGCAGCCGCGATATGATCGTAACCCGTTGCGGTATCTATAGGGAGTGGACCAGAAACAAATAAAGGACGATTATTCGTTAATTTTTTGTATAGCTTTACGTAATTGATAATGTCTTTCGCGATTATATGACCACCCAGGCTCTCTAGAATTACTTGAACTCCAAATTTATTGGCAGTTTTTGCGAGTTTAGCATTTGTTTTTAGTTCTGCGAGCTGAAATCCGTCCACTTTGTCGTGAATACAGCCAGATCTCATCGCATTACCTAAATTTATTACAATATCATGTTCTTTAATAAGTTCTAAAAGCTGTTCGAAATTTTTTAAAAATGGATTTTCCATATGAGCCGATTTCATAATTGAAGCTGTCAAACTCCCTCCTTTAGAGACTATTTTCATTATTCTTTTGCCTTTCATAAGATTTAAAGTCTCAAGAGTAAAACCAGAATGTACTACTATCGAGCTTATCCCGTCTTTTATCTGCTTTTCAACTACTTTGAAGATTAAATCTTCTGAAACATTAGACGCCGAATCTGCTTCTATAATTGCTTGATAGATTGGAACGGTAGTTAAAGGTAAGTTTGAGATGCTTAATATATTCCTCCTAATTGCGTCAATATCTCCGCCCATAGATAGATCCGAAATAGTGTCAGCTCCATATTTCTGCGCGATCTCTACTTTCTTAAACTCTTCGTCAATATTAATAGTCGAAGAAGATGTCCCAAGATTTACATTAATTTTTGTTCTGAGAGGAAATCCTATACCTACAGGGTTGAAATTGTCCCTTTTCATTATTGCTATTCTTCCCTTTGAGATGTTCTTAACAACTTTTTTTGAGTTAATTTTCTCATTTTCAGCTACTTGGAGCATCTCAAGAGTAGTAATGCCTTTTAATGCATCTTCGAATATTGTCAACTTTCAAACCTTTTTTATTGTGGAAAAATATTTTAGACTAAATATTAAAGATAATATGTAACCTAATAAAAATTAGTTCCACATAGAAAATCAGTGTAAGGTTATTAGAATTTCTTTTTTTTATGCAATTCTTTTTCTTTTCCAATCTGAATTATCACTGGTTCGCAAATACCATCTGAGCAATTGCTCTTTTAGATCGTTTTTAATTACTTCATTCGTAGAACTATCGATTAAATTATTTAATTCGTTGGGATCGTTGCCTAGATCGTAAAACTCTTCCTTTCCTGCAGAACGCAGTACTAGTTTCAATTCAAGAGTCCTAATCATTACTGAACGAGCGACTGTTAATGGATGCTTCTGTGGAATATTCGTCTTTTCGTAATAAATACCTAAATTGGGATCGTTAGGATTTTTGATTATAGTCTCAAAGCATTGTGGCTCTCTTAGATCGTATCCACCTTCAGCAAATACAGCATTTCTAATCTCTTCTTTTTCACCTTTAATTATGGGTATAAGGCTTTTTCCAAAATGAGTGTAAGGGGTTTCTATTTGAGCAATTTCAAGTATTGTAGGAAAAATATCTATTGATTCGACAAGCTGATTAAATACTTTTGCCTTTGGTCTAACGCCGGGAATTTTCAGTATTAATGGAACCCTAGTAAGGCAATCTTGGAAGGCGTTTGGCCATTTTTCAGTCAGCCCATAATTTCCCGTGAAATCGCCATGATCCGAAAAAATTGAGATAACACTATTCTCGTATTCTCCTATTTCTTTGAGTTTATCTAATATTTCCCCTAACTGATGATCCACTCTTGTAATCATGCCGTAATACGTTGCGACTATTTCTTTGAAATCGTTTTCTTTAAGGTTCGCTAGTCCGTATCTTTCACGCATTATACGCATAAATTCAGGTTTATCATCAAGATTAGAAGGGAGAGGAATAGGTATTTCATTGCGATCATACATAGAAAAATAAGGCTCTTCTACGGTATAAGGAGGATGAGGGAAATTTAAAGAAACGTAAAGACAGAACGGAGTTTCAGGGATTGAATCGAGATATCTGAGCGTATCTTGAATGAGATAATAATCAATATCTTTTGCCTCTTCTTTTGTTCTCTCACCATAATAAAACGATTTTCTTAAGTAGTGACCCTCAGGATATGGATTAGACTTATAGTGGAACCTCCTATTAGCTTTTATTCGTTTAGTAACACTTATTTTTCCCGATTCTTTACTAAATAAATCGTTCCTACCCACCCAAATTACGTTATAATCATTATCTCTTAGAAATTTAAACAAATTTTCCTCATGAGGTTGTAATAGCTGATACAACCCTCTATGTCCATTGGAATGCACGTATTGTCCCGTAAAAGTACAACACCTTGAAGGAACACATACTGTATTAACAGTAAAACAATTAGTAAAGGCTATACCTTCTTTAGCAATTTTATCCATGTTAGGGGTTTTAATATAGGAATTAACTAGGCCTCCTAAAGAAACAGCATCACCTCTCATTGAATCTGGGAGGAAAATTACGATATTGGGAAGTTTCTTCTTATCAGTCATAGAGTGTTGTTTCACCAATTTAGTTTCAAATTCGTTTTCCTTGATTTGTTATAGAAGAGAATAACTTATAAAAGGATTTAGAAATAACATAAAATTTTATTTTTTTTTGAATCCGAGTAATTTCTATAGTCTATAGAGATATAATTTAAATTTATGTAAAAAAAACCTATAGTATGGATTCATATGATAAACTGCCCGATGTGGAGCTTAAACCCGTAGGAGAACTTTCAAAAAAGTTTTTAGATTTAGGAATTAAAACCTTCAAAGATGCTTGCAATTACGTGCACAATGTTGACTATGGGTACAATACAGACTATGAAGATAGGATGATACTTTTTAAGGAAAAAAAAGGCTCGTGCACCTCCAAACATGCTGTTATCGCAGAACTCGCACAAGAACTTAAAATTCCACTGTATAAATATGTGTACGTTTACAAATTAACGGAGGAGATAACAACGGGAGTTCAACATATATTAGAAAAATATGATATTCCATACGTCCCAATGGTCCATTGTTTTCTTGTATATGAGGACTACCAGTTTGATCTTACAGAAGGAAATTACAACGGGAAAAAAAAACACATAGATAATTATATCCACGCAGAAGAGGTAGATCCATTCATTAGTAGAAAAGATGAGTATTTGCTTTATAAAAAAGTCTTAGAGGAAAAAATACTTACTTCGAAAGATATGGACGGAATAGCAGAAAGAACGATACTAAGAGCAAGAGCGGAAAGTATCACTCTTTTGAAAACCTGTATTTTAGCGTAGTTTTAGCGAGTATGGAAAAGTAATTATTCTATAACCTATTGTAAATAGTATGGAAAACGATAGTAAGAAGGAAACAGAGGGGAGCGTTATTAGCTACACTCCCAAACCTAACACGATAACTTCTTTAAGAAGCGATTTTGAAGCTCTAGGTGTTAAACCAGGAGCTATCATAATTATGCACAGTTCTTTAAGCAAAATTGGGTGGACTGTTGGAGGCTCAGTGTCGGTTATTAGAGCTTTAATGCAAACAATAACTTCCGAAGGAACTTTAGTAATGCCTACTTTTACTAGCGACAACTCTGAACCGTCTAAATGGGAACATCCCCCTGTCCCTAAAAGTTGGTGGGATACGATCCGAAAAGAAATGCCTGCCTATGAACCAGATATTACCCCCACTAGAGGAATGGGAACGATCGTTAATACTTTTAAAAATTGGCCTAATGTGCTAAGGAGCACGCACCCAATGTCCTCCTTCGCAGCGTGGGGTAAAAACGCAAAATTTATCACCGAAAACCACGAATTAATAGGGGATCTTGGTGAAGGATCCCCAATCTCGCGTTTATACGAACTAAATGGACAAGTCTTATTGATTGGAGTTACTCACGAGAATAATTCATCAATACATCTTGCCGAATACAGAAGCGATTTTCCTGGTAAAAAACACAATAAAACTGGATGCGCAATGCTTGTAAATAATCAGAGAGAATGGGTAGAATGGGAAGAATTAGATGTAAACAGTGATGATTTCGAACAACTTGGAAAGGATTTTGAATCCAAAATCAATTATACACCCGGGAAAATTGGAATGGCAGAAAGTCGATTGATTTCAATTCGGGAGATTGTAGATTATGGAATTGAGTGGTTAAAAGAAAACCGAAAAGTTCCTTAAAGTTCCTATATTTTAAAAACTATGGTGATATATAAATGAAAATGATCAATGAAACTGCTATCGTAACAGGTTCCACAAGTGGAATTGGAAAAAAAATAGCCGAACTATTCCTTAAAGAAGGATGCAAAGTAGCGATTTGTTCTCGAAATGAAACTAATGTTAATCGAACTGTAACAGAGTTTAAAAATCAATTTGGCGACTCTGTCATCGGTATGCCCTGCGATGTTTCTGATCCGGTTGCCGTGAAGAACTTCATTGATAAAACCATTGAAGCTTTTGGATCAGTCCGTATCTTAGTAGCGAACGCTGGTGTGAACTTAACGTATGGCCCTTTTCAATATTTACCCTTAGATCAAGTAAATTCTGACGCTCACAAAATTATCGGAACAAACTTAATTGGAGTTTTAGATTCGATATCCGCAGTATTACCCCAAATGATTAAACAAAAATATGGGAGAATAATTTCATTATCAGGGGGTGGAGCAGATAGACCCATGGAAAATATGACCATTTACTCGGCCTCTAAAGGAGGGGTTGTGGCATTTTCTCGGTGTTTAGCAAAAGAATTAGATAAGACTGAAAATGATATCAAAATTAACATATTTCAACCAGGGATGATCTTTACGAATTTATATAATGCTAAATTGATTGAAGCTTGGAAGGATAAAGAATTATATGACGCAGAAATGGATTTATTGAAGAAATATGCTATGACAGATGTGGAAAAGAGTAGTATGGCAGTCATTCCGTACGCATTACCAACTTGTAAAGATAATGGTAAAGACTTCAGAGGTTTTCCACTTGCGAAGATGATCAGAGGGTTTATGAAAGTATCAAAGGAAATGAAACGCATTAATAGCACTTAAAATGCATAATTTCAAAACTAACTAGACCTTTTGAAACAAAATAATTAAAAAAAAAGATAAGATTAGATAACAATCGCAAAAAGAGTTTTTTACTAATTATTATTTACTACTTATTTTATATTATTACTTTTTAAGATTTATTACTTAATTAGAGATTAATTCTTTAAATTAATAGCGATTTCGTCTTCCGCCGCCTCCGCCTCGACTATACGAGTTAAATTGAGGTGGTGCTTTCTCAGTTACGACAACATTGGAAGCTTGAGGGCCTTTTTGGCCTTCAGTAACTTCAAATTCGACCTTATCATTCTCATTAAGTGTCTTATATTCGTCATCTCCACCAGATAATGCGGTGTAATGAACGAACACGTCGGTACCATCTTCAGAATTAATAAATCCAAAGCCTTTTCGGCTATTAAACCATTTTACTGTTCCTTTTACCAATTTTAAAACCAATTTTTTTTTGAAAATAATTCTTTTCATTACAAAGAATTAAGTAAATTAACAATCCATAGATAATATATTTTTTCTTTTTCCTTTAAAAAATATATAATTTAATAATAGAAAAAATTCCTATGCTGAAAGCATAAATAGGGATAATGTATTTCCAGATTTTATTGGGTAATACGCGAACTATATACGGGGCTATGAGAGCCGCAAAAAACCCACCAGTAAAGATTGAGGGTAAAAGATAAAGATCCAGTTCTACTCCAGCAAAACTTATAAAAATGAATGTTAATATTCCTACGAATGATACTATCGCTTCTGAAAAAGATACAATGGCAGTTGCACTTTTTTCATAAATACCTGAGAATATTTGACCCAAAGTTACTACGGGGCCATATCCCCCTCCACCAATTCCTTTATTAAAACCTGCGAGTGCTGAGAAAGCAAGAAGCATTTTGGGTTTCGCGTTGTAAGCTTTAGTTTTCATTAATTTAATTCTTAAAAACCCTGAAATGCCCATAAACATAACCAATATTGCGACATATGATTTAATTACATAATCTGAAAATTTAATTGCAAAATATCCCAGAGAAATTGAGGATATTATTGCTAAACAACCAAAAAATGCCATACAAAGAGCTATTTTCGTAGCATCACTTAGGGGATGAAAAGAAAAAGAAACATTTTTAAATTCATGATCAAAAAATGCATCAATCAAACCTGTTATAGTTTCAGAAATTAAAAGTGTAGGGACAACTTGGAGAGGGCTATAACCAAACAGGAATAATATTGGTGCTAAGGCGGTACCAAATCCCATGCCTGACGTTGAATCCATTACTTCGAAAAGAAATGCTAGTAAGATGATTAGTAAAATTAATTCCATCCTTCTTTAACCCTACAGAAAGAAATAGAACGATAATATGATTAAAAAATATATAAATAGTGCCCCTGCAACTCTTTTAATGGAATGCCTTTCGATTTTTACTCTCTCGGAAATAGATTTTTCGTCTAGTTCTCTTGCCTTTTGTCCAATATCCCAATTATTTGGCATTTTTCATTACTCCGTAATTTAATTATATTTAACTATATTTAATTATGTTCAATTAAGTCTAATTAAATTTAATTATTTAAAGTTATGGTTTTTTAGAAATTCATTCTTTAATAATTATTAAAAGTGTCGAAAATTAGCTATTCTGTTAAAAATAAAATGAAAACAAACCTTGGATAAAATTTATAAAACAGAAGAGACTTGATACACTAATAATGTT
>JABXKD010000169.1 GCA_013375475.1 Promethearchaeota archaeon | reverse complement strand
GAGGGATGAAGCCTTGAGGGATGGTTGTTGAGCGATGGGGCCAGTCAGAGGGAGAACGGCGTCTCCAGGGTCTCGATCAGTATCTCTTGTATATGCTGCCGCTCGTCCTCGGATCTCTCCTGTAAGATTAGTGCTTGTGTTGCCCTCATCAGGTTTTCAATGTGTTCGATATTTGTTTCTAATCTATTTATTTTATTATCCAACTCTTTTTCATGAATTTTAAGTACACTTATAATAAAATCCAATACATGCATCCTTTTCTGGTTACTCAAACAATCACCATTAACGACGTCAATGAACATGCACATTCAAAATTTATAAGATGGATAGAAAGAGAGAAAAATCACATAACAAAATTCCTTTCCATAGTACTCTTAGTAAATACAAGATAATTACAGCTCATCTTGAAAGTCACGTTCGACGTTTGAAAATGATGAGATCACCAATTAATCGAAATATGTTTCAATGAAAAGCGATGGTAGCCCGGGGGAGATTCGAACTCCCGTCTGAGGCTCCAGAGGCCCCCATCCTTGACCGCTAGACGACCGGGCTACACGCAACGATACACAAGAACCCAACAATATAAGTCTAACCAGAGACGAAACCCTCGACCAGCCTACGCCTGTCCAGCCGCACACCCCCCACAACCCGACGCGCCCCACCGATCTCCCCCAGCACCACCCCCTCATCCACACCCCCAAGACCGAAGACTCCCAGAGCCCCCTCCCAGACACCCGCCGCCCCGTGCTCCCTCATCGTCCTGAAGAGAGACGTGTAGTCATACTTCTCCCCCACCCCAGACGCCAGGACCCAGGCATACCCCTCCAGCAGAGGAAGCAGCCACCCCCGCATGTACATCGCAGCCCCGACGAAGTGACCCCCCTCCAGCATCTCCCCCACCCTCCCCAGGACCCCCCGGAGGACCGGAC
>JABXKD010000168.1 GCA_013375475.1 Promethearchaeota archaeon | reverse complement strand
ATTAGTTTTTAGATCGAATACTTTTGAGATAAGTTCAGAAGGCTGGTCTTTATTTCCCTTTTTTTTGTTTCTTCTTTTTCTTCTTTGTTTGATGTAAGGATTATCCTCAAAATAATCCTGTTTAGCAAGGGGTATATAACAATTTTTACAAATCTTGCTACCTTCTTCATTTTCAAAATCACATAAAGGGCATTTCATTTTCGTAGTTTTATACCCCCATTCAATTCTTTTTTAATAAATTTATTTTAATTTCTAGTAATTCTTTAATCTAAAAAATTCTTTAATAATGGCAACAGCAATAAAAAAACATACTATCTTTTCTTTTATATTATTTATTATATATGATCTCTTACTCCAAAATCCTTCTTTTTTTGAAAAAATAATTCTGAAAAATAAAAAGCCCTTCAGCAAAAGGCCAAAGGGCTGGGAATGTCAGGCTCCCCCTGTTGGAAACGTTTGGAACTTTTTGTTGGGGTGAAATTATAGAAGAATTACGAAACATCCATAAACTAAAGGAGTTATTTAATGTTCCTATAAGTGCTATAAACAATGTTTAATTAGTTATTTTCTATTATTTATCAATAAGTACACTCCTCACTCCCATTCTAACCATACATTATCTTTTGGAGTAGATTTAACTATTCTTTTAATTCAAGAACATCGGGTGGTCCGTATTTTGTGCATACAATCGCTTTCATTTTTTTATATAATAAAAATTACTTTTAAAATAAGCCATTTTAAGCTACTTTAAACGTCTATTTTAAAAATATGAACAATCCCCACCTTAGGACACCTCAAGAAACGCCGTTATGACCATGTTTTGCTAAAACCCTTATTTCGCAAGGCTTTCAGACTGCATAAAATACAATTTTTTGCCCTTTTTTCCTCATTTTCTTCATATTTTAGAAGTATTACCAATATCCAATATTACAAAAAAACGCAGAAACCCTTATGTCTTCTAC
>JABXKD010000167.1 GCA_013375475.1 Promethearchaeota archaeon | reverse complement strand
TGGATATTCAATATTCCATAAACTCAAAACTTAACACTCAAAACTCAAAACTAAAATCCCCCCAAAGTCTCTACTCATATAATATCATATTCGTTCCCTAACACCAATATCATTGGCGGCTTTTAGGCCGTCCAATGGATTGACTGGTTAAATGTTTTATTCATCCAAAAGAAATGCAGAAATCCAGATAAAGGCAAAAACAGTAATGGATATTGCAATCTCAATCAGGTATTGTCTTTTACGATCATATGCATAGTAAAATAGCGAAAATATGGGTGCCAATAATGATATCGCACTGCACATAACCATAAAAGCTGCCAATCCTAAAAACATGGTGTAAGCATATTCTCGGAAGATCCAACATAGTAGATTGCCCAGACCTCCGAGCAGAGCAAGTGCCGTAAGTGCCGTACTCAAGCCGAAGCGAAAAGCCCTATTTCGTTTTTCTATCATATTGGCATTTAACAATGTATATATGGTTTCCGTATAAGACGCCGGACCTCTCTAAGTGTCCGTATAACACCCCTTTGCCCGAAGCCCATACTCATATAATATCATATTCGTTCCCTAACGGTCGGCGCATCAGCGGTTTGGCCGACTGTGCAACGACACCCTCATTATACTTGACCTCTCACCGAAGAAAGCGCCTACGATGACCACGAGCCGAAGGCCAAATCCGTTGGATTCGCGTGTTGGGTGTTATGTAATTACCACTCAAGCACACCTACCGCTTCATATTTATATTCTTCTAAATCAAGATATATTTCCTCGTTTTCTCTTATGGCATGAAAAGATATTCTACAATCATCTTTTATAAATTCATTCTCATCAAATATTTTTATAACCGGATAACTAATATCAATACGAAAATGAACATTTGGAAATAAGTAATTCAGTTTCAACCAAAGAATATTCACCAACGATATTCCTACCGCAAGTACTACAATATCTTGTATATCATTTTTAATG
>JABXKD010000166.1 GCA_013375475.1 Promethearchaeota archaeon | reverse complement strand
ATCCTCTCCCTCCAGGGGAGAGGGGAAAAAGATGGATTCCCGCTTTCGCGGGAATGACATAAAGGGGAGCGGGGATACAAAAGAAGAATGTCCCCTCATATTTTGAAAAGTTATATTTTATTGATATATAAACTTATTATATGTATAATCAAAAAGTATGCTTTGCTGCAGTTTGTTACATTTTCTCAATTACCCACTCATTTAACTCATCATCATCTAAAAACAGGGAGGTGATTTTATCGTTCTATTCTCACTCTTCATCTTAGATATGCACTAACCATCATTCTACTATATGTTTTAGTTTATTTGAAAAAAGATAAAATGAAAGGAATGTATTAATGTATGAACCAATGAAGATCAGAAATTTGAAGAATTATGGTATCCCCTCTTATGCTCTGGATATCTTGGAAGAAAATTACTCTTCCTGTTTATTGCCCCTGCAGGAAGAGGCGGTAAGAAATTATAAGATTTTGAGTTGCGGGGAAGGAAGTTATGAGATTGCCGCGCTTTCTTCGAAAGCTCGCAATGACAGAGAGGGATTGCCACGTCGCTTCGCTCCTCGCAATGACAATCACCCTCACCCTGCCCTCTCCCCTCAAGGGCGAGGGGATAAGGGCAATAATAATTTATTAGTTATTGCTCCTCCTTCCTCGGGTAAGAGTTTCCTCGGAGAGATGGCCACTATAGCACATCTAATTCATCAGAAAAAGTGCATCTATTTAGCCCCTTTCAGGTTTTACGCTGAAGAAAAATATTCACCCTTTAAAAACCTCTATAGGGCTTGCGGATTGGAAACCATAATCTCTACCCGCAACCGCCAGGAAGATGACTCCCGTATAATCCAGGGAGATTATAAGCTGGTAGTAATGGATTTTGAGAAGTTCAATTATTTCCTCTTGATGTATCCTAAATTTTTAACCGATGTCTCTTTGGTGATAATAGATGAAATGCAGATTATCGATGACCCCAGG
>JABXKD010000165.1:257-1046 GCA_013375475.1 Promethearchaeota archaeon | reverse complement strand
GTTCTTTCGTTAAGCAAGAAATTCCACTTTGTTCGTTAGTTGGAACCTGACCAACATTAGACGGTAATGAACAACCAGCAAGAACCAGTCCTAAAATGAAAGCTACTATTATTAAAAAATAATAGTTTTACATTAAAATTCACTCCTTTACTTTTTTAATTGAAATGTACTTTTAAATTACTTCAATCAATCGATATACCTCACCTCCTTTTTATATCATCTGAAAAATATCACCAGACAGTTTATGCATTAGATAATATATTAGTTCTTTTCAGGTTAAGTGAAATTTCTCTTTATTAGAATAAAAGTTTTATAGTGGTGCTTCGATTGTTTTTCAAAGCAATTTTTTGAAAAGGCTTTTGTGTAGGTTTTTCGAATTCTGGAATGTTTTTTGAATGATTTTTTAAGGGCAGTTTTTTGGCAAGTAGATTAATAGATTTTTTGAGTGATTTTATGCTTGATAAATGTAGTAATAAGAGAAATGATGGTCTACGGGAAAATAAAAAACTGCCAATCTTTATTTAGTTAAAAAGTCGGCAGTCTGGCAGCCGTAGTATTGTATGAGATTGCTTCACCTACTTCCAGCAGGCTCGCCAATGACAATATCTTAGGCCCATAACTTTGCGGCCTATCCTTTAGGATAGTGTACCTTTCTCAACTTTTCTTGAAATATGCTTCGATACTTCACCTCTAATTGACAAAGTTAAAACTAGTAACTTTAGGATAGAATATTTAATTTTGTTAAACGTGCTAGCTAAATATAACAAGATAAATTATAAAAGTCAAATG
>JABXKD010000165.1:0-247 GCA_013375475.1 Promethearchaeota archaeon | reverse complement strand
TAGAAAAATTTTTTTAGAGCTTTAAATCAAGTCTCTGCGCTTTGTTTTGTAACGGTCTTAGAAAAAAAAGGAATTAAAGTCCTTATCTGCATTTATTCGGGGTATCCCCAGACATGGGGTTCGAGACCAAATTGATACATTCTTTCCCTTACCTCTAATTCTTTTATGGTAATTCTAAGGTCTTCGAACTCTTCTTCTAATTCTTTAATCCTCTTTTTAGTTTTGGTTTTTTCCTTTGAATCAGTCA
>JABXKD010000164.1 GCA_013375475.1 Promethearchaeota archaeon | reverse complement strand
AAAAAGTGTATCATAAGTTGAAAAAAGTTATTAGTATCTGGTAAATATCAAGAACAAAATTCTCACCAGGTATAATTTCATCATACATAATACACTAACCCAATCCAGCATTATCAATTGAGACCACTACTGTATATAGGTTCTAACTCTTATATAATTATCATAATAATTTCAGGATATTTCAAGGTCAAGGATAGGAAAACCATAACAATTGGAATCACCATTAATATTGCCAGTCCCAAATAAATTTTCTGAGATATTTGCATACCCAATTTCTCCCGCCTTAAAGTCACCGGCAAATATTCACAGCACATCCCCTAAAAGATACGTAAACATTAGGGCTACCCATAATGCTGAAAGCTTTATTTTAATATTTATCTTCACATCTTCCAAGGTTGTTGCGGTCTTTTTTTCTGAATTCATTTTTTCTCTCCTTTTTTTAATTATTTAAATTGTCCTGTACAGTTATCATGCAACATATTTTTCCTTATGCATGATACTTTAATATTTGGAAAAGAATAAGAATTGTTTCTTCTAACTACGCCTCCTTATCTAAAACTTAAATTTTTCTTTTCCTCCTCTTACCCTTTTAAGGGTAAAGTAATAAATACTTGAGATTTTTAGATTGTACTACACTTAATATTAAAAATCCTTCTTTTTTTGAAAAATAATTTAAAAAAATAAAAAAGCCCTTCAGCAAAGGCCAAAGGGCTTGGAATTGTCTTGGCTCCACAATCATTACAAATAGTGATCTCTTCTCCTTTAAATTGTTAAAGGTATTTTTATACCTCTTTTTTAGGTTATTATCTGTTTTAAATAATCAATCGAATACAGTTTAATGTTTACAGATCTATTCAAGCACTGGTCTATTTCTATACTTCATTTCAGTTCTATAAGGTAAAAATAGTCTCTCTTCCTTGATATTTCTTTCCCTTAGGATCATAAACCAATCTAATCCTCTCTCCCTGTCTCGCAGTAATAATTCGAATCTAATTCCATGATGTGTTCCCAAATTCACCGCCAGGAGGATATCATTTAGAGTAAATCCTCTTTCGAAATAAAGCCATAATCTATCCCTCTCAATCTTATAATAGTCACTGATGAAAATG
>JABXKD010000163.1 GCA_013375475.1 Promethearchaeota archaeon | reverse complement strand
CTATCCGAAAGGATGGGACGCAAAGTCATGGGTCTAAGGCAATGAATTGCTATGACCGCCAGACCGCCAACTTTTTTTGCTTAGTAGGAAAACTTATAGAATCTGAGGAGTTTCTTAACCAGATAGTTGAGGCTTTAGGTATTAATATAGATAGACGTTCTAAAAGAAGACTTCGTAAAAGGGAGAGTTAAACCATAGAAAAAATAAGATGTGTCCCTATTTAAATTTAAGAAATAAAAAAAATTCAACCTGGGCAGAATACTGGTTCAATGTTGAAGGGGAACATTTATTAAAACAAGGATTGAAACTTATGTATTTCGATCCTTCAATAGAAGTGGGTGAAATCTAATGAAAAAATTTATGTTACAACTAATATTTGCATTGCTCTTATCTTTTACTTTAATAGAAGGATATTTTAGATTTGTGTTTTATTTAATAAATAGTTGCTTTTCTATTTAAATTTATTTCATCCATTCTCTCTATCAATAGTTAAAAAGTAACATTTTTTCCTAAATTTTGTATTATATTACAAGGGGCGAACCTTTAGTATAATCCTATTATTTTTATACATTACTCTCAGAATGTATTAACTGAAATGAGGGTACATTAGATACAATCGGTGGGTGTGGAAGCGATTGTTTGGGGCTAGCTTAATTAATTAAAATAACAAAATAGAAAAAAGGAATCACTTTAGTTTAGTGGTTCCTTTTATTAATTTTAAAAGATATTAATCACTTCTTCTAACTTATGATACACCTTTTCAGTTTCCTCACTCATACAAAAAGTTCTATAATCGTCCTGTCTGGGGAGCCTGACATTCCCAGCCCTTTGGCATTTTGCTGAAGGGCTTTTTTTAAAAAGAAGGATTTTTGAAAAATTTATAGTATAAGGGATATAGAAAAATTATATTGTACTGTGAAATAAAGTACTTGTAAAAATATAGCAAGTTAAGCACATAAACCAAGTATCGATTATTTAAGTTATGTGCCGTTTAATTAAATGTAACATCAGAAGGAGGGGAAATTCGATGAGAGACCCACACGTAGAAAGTCTGCGTTTCAGACTTAAGACAGCTGCAACCACGAATTACGAGAATCCTCCGGCTGTCAAATTCATCCGCGATGAGTTTGAGTGCCACCTTAACGATGGAGTTCTGACATGCCATATGCGAGAGCACTATTCTGCTTTAGGGGAAGC
>JABXKD010000162.1 GCA_013375475.1 Promethearchaeota archaeon | reverse complement strand
GAATTCAATCGAATACACAAAGTTCCCTGCTGATTAGAAACAATGGTGGGGCTTGCCCCACCCTACCGCCTCAAAACCCTGTATTAAGCGAAAAGAAACCACCTATTTGTTCGCAAATTTTCACTTGAAAGAGCAATAATTTGATTGTATTTTATGATGGTACAACAGCGGTTAGGATTCCTCTGAATGACGAAAAGTTCGGGATGTTATGCGGAAACCAAATATACATAGTTCGCTTCAAGGAACGTTATGACAAAACGAAAGAAAATCCTGCTCATCATAGCCGTGACAGCACTCGCACTCGGAGCTTTTTGGTACTATACAAGTCTAAATATGGTGATTACTAAGGCAAATGCTGAAATTGAACTCCAGCTTAGACAAGAAATTTCTGAAATAAAAAATGAATTATTCGAAGGTATAAAAAATAGAGATTATGATAAAGTTTCTAAGTTAATTTCACCCAAGTTACTTGAAGTTAAGGATTTCGATCTTAAATCTTTTGTCAATCAAGCTTCCACGCTATTAGATAAACGCGATTTTTTGATTGCAGATCAGTATTTATCAACTTTGAAAAAAATTGGAAAAGAATCTAAGGCAACAATAGTTCCTTCCCTTACCGACAAAAGCAAATTTATTATTAACAATCTTACTTTTTTTGGAAAAGAGTCATACAATCTGTTTTTGAAAAGCACAAACCCGGGATGGCAGCATTTATCATTCATAAGCTTAAGCAAATTCAAAGGGAAATGGAAGATCAATATTATTCATTTTGGTGATTACTCAATTAATAATCTAACCGCTCCCAAACTCTATAATTTAGGGATTGAGGCCAAAAACAAAAACAGACTATCAAGCTGTGTTGTTTATTCGTGGGGAATTAATAAGTTTTTGAGGCCCGCACCATACTTGCAATATATAGATGAACAAAAATATCTAAAATTTGTAAAGTCATCTGTTTCTGAGATGAATGCAACATTCAAATTCCCATTCATAATAGATGGTATAACAATTTTTGGTTTCCAAATCGAAACAACTGATAATGAAGGTTTAATTCCAATAATTTTATATATTACTGATAAAGATCTTAATAATCCTGTTTTGGATGAGGAAGCAAAGCAATTAAAAGACGAAATCCTTAAAAAATTTTATGGACTTGATAATGATTTCGATTACATAGTCATGAGGGCTTATAATGAAATGCCATCAGATCCTAATAAAAAATATAATTATCGTGGAACTGTAATAAAATTAAAGGCTGATAAATAAAAATCTAACATAGCGGGTGAACCAGATGGGAAGAAACCGGGGCTCGAACAGTTAAAATCTTTGCAGGCACTATAGTTTTACGGCCGATGGTTACCAGCGCCGTTAGGGAACGAATATGATATTATATGAGTAGAGACTTTGGGGGGATTTTAGTTTTGAGTTTATGGAATATTGAATATCCAACAAGAAGTATCGAATATCGAAGTAAAGACATATGGAATCTCGCTTTTTCCTCTCCTTCCAATCTGCAGGGATTTTATATTTCTCAGTTTGCATCACCATGGTTGAGTGTGTTATAATTATGGCAGATAAGCATACCCGCGAAACACATTGGCGTGAAAGAGAAGGGCAAACGTTATGTGTAAACGAAATGGATTTACACTAATAGAGCTTTTAGTAGTAATCGCAATTATTGCGCTGCTGATGGCAATATTGATGCCGGCACTAAACCGAGTGAAGAAACAGGCTAAAATGGTTGTTTGCCAGGCGCAGCTGAAATCATGGGGTCAGATTTGGGCGATCTATTGTGATGATAACAATGGTTATTTCCCGTTTCACACACTCGGCCAGAACATACGTGGATCATGGATATACCCGCTGAGGTCTCATTGGGAGACAAAGTCACATATCCTGAGATGCCCGATGGCCACGAAACCTCCCCTTAGCGCCAGAGGGGGGAACGTGTATGGCGGTCCGTTTAACACCTACCAAATGGCAATTGGTGGCCCAGAGAACCTGCAGGAGGAATGCAGCTATGGTTCAAATAACTGGACTTTTAACAGCCGACCGGGATTGACTGAGATTCAAGGCCGCCCAACTAAATGGAATTGGAATACTCCCAATGTTAAAGGTGGAAATAAAGCACCAATTTTCTCCGATACCATGTGGAAAGGGGGTGGGCCGTACGAAACTGGTATCGGCGGTGAGCCTCCTCAATTT
>JABXKD010000161.1 GCA_013375475.1 Promethearchaeota archaeon | reverse complement strand
ATCATGTTCACTGTTTTCAGAACAATCGTCAGATTCTGACGCCATTGAAAAATATTTGATATAACTTCTTTTAAAAAGTTGGTCAGTAAAAAAGAAACAATCAACTTTTTAATTTTTTTTCTTCTATCATTAAATTTCTTATCTCTCAAGAAAGCCTTCCACAGTGCAGTCAAATTTATATATAAATATTGTTCTATCTAAGTATTAATACTAAATTTTCGAGGGATGGAATTATTATAAAAAAACACACGATTTTGTATCTCTGCCTAATTAGTTTTATTCCTATACTCATTAGCGTATCTCTAACAACGGGATATTCTTTTGAATTAAGCTTAATGATAATCATACTAACTCCTGTTTACTTTATATTTATGCTTATCACACTCAAATACATCAGAAAGGATATAACTGCACATAGTCACAGAATGGGAAAAATGACAGCTCGAACGGGTTTTATTATTCTTGCAGTTGTTCCTATTGGAATTCTTCTCTTAGCTCATATTGCAGGTTTTGAAATTGATTTCCTTGGCTTTGAGATTACAGTCTTCATTTTATGGGGCATAAGCAGTATGATAAATATCATAGCAGCAATTTTATACAAAACACCGCGAAAGAAACAAGAAGCTTCTTAAGTATAATTATCATTTATTTTTCTTAAACTGATAACTAGAGATTTAAATAAGAGCAGATTTTTTAGAATTCAAGACTTAAAATCTAATTTTGTTTGACGATATTTATTTTCTTGTTCCCTTTTCAGTAATAAGGATTTCTTAAAATGTTCAATCCTTTTTTGTATACTTCTCTTAAACGAATTGTCTAAATTTAGATTATTTAACACATTGTTAAGGATTTGATAATAATTTAATTCAGCTTTAGACTTTATAGCAGGTGATTGTATTGAGGAGTCTGACAACAAATTGTTTAACAATTTTATGGATAACTCTAAATGAGGTATTAGATTTTCTTCGTTTTCTTGAAATTCTTTACCTTCGAGAATTCTTGATTTTATTACTTCTACGCGGGGATATTTCTCGTAAGCGTACCCTTTTACACCTAATATTAAGCATGCTGCTAATGTCGAACAGGTCCCTCCAAAGGGGTCTAGAACCGTTTTAACATTAGGGACCAATTTGATACATTTATAAGGAAGACCAATTGGAAACGGAGCTTCGTGCCCCTTTTTAACTGTTGCCCCTGTTGTTTTGATATAGGGAATTAACCACACATTACCAGGATCTCTTAAATCCGTATCGGAATATCTGCCAATATTCGACTTATCGGTGTATGGTATTCCAATAGACTTTGGTTCTATCTTATACTCGTTTTTATCCTTTACAAAAAGATATAGATGTTCCCAGAGGTTATTTAATCGCCGGGTCCCTCCTGAGGGCGTATAATGGCCTTTTCCAAGAAAGGATTTAACCCAAATAACGTCTTGAATTCGCTTCCAAGATGCTTTTTCTGCTGATATCGCAACTTTTTCAGATTTACCCTGATCGAGAGCAGAATCTCCTATATTGAGAAAAAAAATAGAACTCTTTTTGGCAACTCTGTAGCATTCCTCCCAAATTTTAGTTAAAAACGATAGATATTCATCTTCATCCATTTTATCGTCGTGGATTTCACCAGTATCTGAAGTATATGTTTTACCTCTATTATATGGTGGCGAAGTAATAATAACATCAATCGATTCGTCTTCTAATTCTGACATATCCTCTGACGATTTAAAGAATACTGTTTGATCCTTAAGTATTAAACATATGTTCTCATTCATCGAATTAGAAGTTATTTTTCTTAATGTCAATCGTATTATTATAAGATTAGTAAATTCTTATTTAATTATATGCGCCATATGTTGTTAATAACAATTAGTTCAATTGCGAATATAATTTTTTCAGAATAAAATAAAAATCAGATATGGAATTTAAAATTTGTATAAACGAACAACTATATAAAAAAACATTCGGTTAAGGAATTTAGAGTTTATAATAGTTATATTTAATAATCTCAAATTGTTAATTAGTATCGAAAAAGAAAGGTTACTCTTTTTTATTGAGGAGGTATAAAATGAATATAGAAGTCGAACCTAAGGAAGACTCGTTATTATCGTGCCCATTTACCCGATCGTGCCATCTCCCAAAAGATAAAGAAGTTTGTGGCTTCCCTAATTATAAAATGTGTCCGGAATATCAATCGGGGCTAAATAAACTTAAATCTACTTCTACAATATTACATTAAAAATATTATACTCCCATTTCAAAGCCTTTTATCTCATTTCATTGTATTCAAGTAGATTT
>JABXKD010000160.1 GCA_013375475.1 Promethearchaeota archaeon | reverse complement strand
GATGCATGGAAGGGACTGGTGGCACACCCTTATCACTCCGCAATCAAAAATTTAGGAATACAGAAGATTCGAGGGAAGAAGCAACAGCTGGAGGCATTCGGATTTAATCCATTAAAGGGTCATATCCTTTCAGCGGCTAAAGAGGACAGAGGATTTATCCCCTTAGATAAAAAGGCTATGGGTGAAAATATATCTCAGATTCAAAAAGAAGCTGGTAAAATTCTTAATAGAAGCATATAGATTCCTAACTTGGAATCATATTT
This sequence comes from Promethearchaeota archaeon, assembly GCA_013375475.1. GTDB lineage: Archaea > Asgardarchaeota > Lokiarchaeia > Sigyniarchaeales > SOKP01 > SOKP01. Next base: position 2,268 of record JABXKD010000160.1, on the reverse strand, counting down.
AAATAATTTCTTGATCCTCTGGGAGACTATATCCGCATTTTTTAACCAATTAACAATATCCTCATCTCTTATCTTTACAGATATCTAAAACTTTGTAAGGCCTGACAATCTTTGTCACCCTAAGAAAAGCCCATTTTCATTAAGAAACTATGAGCTATGCACTGTCTTGTCTGATAATTCAACAATGGGTACGCAGTGCTTCATTATTAATTGCTGATTTGTCAATTTAATCCCTAGTCCGAAGTTTGAAACCTTATCTTCTTTTTTATTTTTAATCTCGAATTGATTGTTGCTACATGAGTCTTCAAACAGTAGAAAAGAGGCCCCCTCAAAATATACAAGGTTAGATGTGGTTAAGGCAAAGAATTTACCTGCAGCATTTAAAATTTCTGTTTCTCCGATGTGAGCACCCATTTGGCAAGATATGTTTTGTGATTTCGCGAAATGTGCAATATCCTTTGATCTCAACAACCCTCCGCATTTAGAAATCTTTATATTTAAAATATCGCAGGCATCTTTTTCGATTAAATTTTTTGCATCAGACAGGCTACACATGGATTCATCAACAATAATAGGTATCTTAATAGTTTTTTTTAATCTTTGCAGGCCTACTATATCATCCCTGGCTACGGGTTGTTCAACTGCTGTTATATTAAATTTATCTAATTTCTCCAGATTAGAGACGGCCTGCTGGAATGTCCATTTTCCATTATTTTCCACTCGAATATCTACATTGTTTCCAAATAACGATCTAACTAAACTTACCCTTTTTATATTCTCACTTTCCGTTTCTCCCACTAAAACTTTCACATATTTAACACTCGATTTTGGTAGTTGGTAAAACAGCTCTTTGATTTTTTGAAGAGGGAGAAATGGGATGGAAATCGAATATAGGGCCTTTTCTCTTACGATTGAGCCTAAAAAATTCGTTACAGGTACCTTTTGAAGTTTACCAAGCGCATCCAGTAGAGCGATATCTATTGCGCCTAAAGCAGAGTTATAATGGAGTATATTTTTTTTTAGACATTCGCTTTCTAATTCATTTAACACACCCACGACATCATCTATTGTATGTATCTCATGAGAAAACAGTATAGATGAAAAGCAATTCTGTATCACCTGCACAACTGATGAACAATCTTCACCAGTTATGTAAGCCATAGGAGTGCTTTCCCCATATCCTGAAATTCCATTTTCGAACTCCAATCGAACTATTATGGACTCCGCGCTAGTTCTAAAAGTTTGTGTGGAATGAAAATTAAATCTAAATGGCTTGTTATATTTATAATTATTAATTTTTACAATTTTCATTTCATAAATTTATTTTGACCATTCAGCATTCCAATTTATATCATCCTTTGATAATCCCAATTCATGAAGAAAACTAGCAAAAATCCCTGGCTCGGTTGTCTGTTCCAATCCCGTTCTTTCCAGAGCCTCTTCGCGGCTCATGAGTCCTTCCCTAATTAACACGCTATTTTTGATTGTCTCCTGAGTCAAATTATATTTTTTAAACTTTAAATATTCTTTTAGAGGAAAGAGAGAACAATCAAAGTGGCTTTCATGAACATCTGGGGGGTGCTTCCAATCTAAGCCATCAGATAAAATATGAGGTATTTCCCTGATGTTCCATTCTACATAGTCTGGTAACTGAATAAAGTTCATGGCATAATCGCCTAATTGTTTATGTTCCTCAGTACCAATTTGGGCTTGTCTAGGATCTTTTAGTTTCATATACCCTAAGACTACCTTTTCTTCAATAAATGGTTGTGCAATCAATTCTTCGAGCAACTCATGAGTTAAATTCTCAAAAAAATAATCCATGGATGTTACCGAAACACCATGCTGAAATTCATATTCCTTTGACCATCCCCCCACCATCAAAGGAGAAAAACCTAAGGATAGCTTTTGATTCCACGAAAAACTTGCCCCAATTAGATATCCAAGATTATTACAAACCGAACAAAACTCTCCCCGTTTTCGCAGAAAATGAGCGAATAGCTTTTTTATAAAACTACTATTTGGCCTGATAGTAAATAAATCTATCTTCAGTTTATTTGCCAGGGCCTCAAGGTTTTGAACAGCGTATTCAGAACGATAGCCAATATCATAATTCATACCCAATATCTTTAAATCATATTCTGTTTTCAAATAATAAGCTACATAGCTACTATCTTTGCCACCGCTTAGGCCAACGATAACATCATATTTATTACTCTTCCCTTTATAAGCATTGATAATTCTATCTAACTCATTTTTTGACCTTTT
>JABXKD010000015.1 GCA_013375475.1 Promethearchaeota archaeon | reverse complement strand
ATGAAAGTACCAATAGATGGAAAAATTGTCAAAGGTGAATCTTATCTCGATGAAAGTGCAATAACAGGGGAGTCTCTTCCGGTTTTTAAAAGTATTAACGATGAAATATATGCTGCTAGTATGAATAGCGATAGTTTTATCGATATAGAAGTAATTAGAGAAAGCTCAAATACCGTAGTCGCAAAAATAGCCGAGAGTATCAAATTAGCTCGTCAAAATAAGAGTAAAAATGAAAGATTCATAGAGAAGTTTGCCAGGTATTATACTCCTATCATATTAATTAGTTCACTTCTCGTAATGTTTATACCCCCATTATTATTTAGTTTAGATTTTAACACATGGTTTTACCGAGGGCTTATATTATTGGTTGTTTCTTGTCCTTGCGCTCTCACATTATCTACTCCGCTAGCTAACATAGCAGCTCTAACAAAATTAGCAAAGGAAGGAATACTTGTTAAGGGAAATAAATATATAGAAAAAGCAAACTCGATTGAATTAATCGCTTTTGACAAGACTGGAACTCTAACCGAAGGGAACTTAAAAGTTTTTGATGTTTATGAGTATTCTCTCGATAAACAAGAGATTATAAAAATAGCTGCGAGTTTGGAGGTTCTTTCGGAGCATCCAATTGGAAAAGCTATAGTTAATCAGGCGAAATATATGGATTTATCCTTATATACAGTTGATTCTTTTAAGATCTCCAAAGGTAGAGGTATTAAAGGTGAAATTCACGGACACACTTATTTTGTTGGAAGCAAAAAATATCTTGAAGAACTAAAATTTAACCTTCCTGAAGAAATCTTTGAAGATATCGAACTATCCGGAACAATACCGATATTACTTGGAACTAACAACAAAATTTTGGGAATTATCACTATACGAGATGTTTTAAGAGTATCAGCACCTCTTTTAGTCGATGGTTTGAAAAAGCGAGGATTTAAATCAGCTATAATCTCAGGGGATAATCAATTAGTGTGTAACACTATTGGTGCGTGCTTGGATATCGATACTTCCTATGGTGAATTACTTCCAGATCAGAAACTAGAGGAAATTAAAGAATTAAAGAAAAAATATAAAGGTGTTGCGATGGTAGGTGATGGTATAAACGATGCTCCTGCTCTAGCGTTATCAGATCTTGGAATTGCGATTGGAGCTTCGGCAACAGATTTAACTTTAGAAACAGCGGATGTTATTGTGATGAGTGATGATTTGAAAAAAATAGTGACGTTCTTTGATATTACAAAGAAGACTAATAGAATCATAAGACAAAATATATGGACATCGATTATCGTTAAAGTCACATTCGCAATTTTAACCGTTATTGGTTTAATGACGCTTTGGCTTGCTGTTGGAATAGGAGATATGGGTGTTTCCCTCTTAGTATTAATTAACGGAATGACAATATTCAGATATAGAACGAAATTTAAAGACATCTCGGTAGAACATTTAGAAAGTGATGCGAAAAACATCATTTGCAAAACTTGTGAAACTAAAAATATCATACCCCAACATCATGGACGTGATATGATTGAAAAAGAAGGAAAATTAGTTTGTTGGAGAAAAATGCTTAGTAACGATGATTTAGAACCATGTGAAGAAACTCTGCCTCTCTACTGTCCTCATTGTGAAAACGACCTTGAAGTAGTTTAGATTATCAATTTATATTTCTACATGTTTTTCCTTAGGGTAGTGTCCAGGGATTATAAGAACGCCATAATTTTCAGTATTGTTTAAATGCGGGAAGGGAGATTCGAACTCCCGAACCCCTACGGGACTGGATTCTGAGTCCAGCGCCTTAGACCAGACTTGGCAATTCCCGCGTTCAAAAAAGTGTTAAAACCAGTTAATCCTCATAAAAGTTGAATTTGAAGAATATAGTTACTTGAAATTTTTATATCTTTTGAACTTTCCAGTAGTTAACAAATGGATTTTACCATGGTTTAAAATAAAAAGATCTTTATCTTCAAATAAAATAGATATTATTGCTTCTTCATGTAAAAGAGAGCAAACTGAGATATTATGCCCAAACTAGAGATTAAAAACTTTAAATTGAACTACGAAATTTATGGGGATGGTCCTCCTCTATTATTGATTTTAGGAATTGGAGCAAACATTAGTTGGTGGGGGAAATACTTCATAAATGGACTGGCAAAACATTTTGAAGTTATAGTTTTTGACAATAGGGGAACAGGAAAATCAGAGGATCCACAACAGGATTATTTCATAAGAACATTAGCAGATGATGCGATTGGTTTATTAAATGCCTTAAACATAGATAATGTTCACATATTCGGACATTCCATGGGGGGATATATCGCACAAGAATTAGCTTTGAATTATAATAGGGCGGATAAGATTGTTTTATGTTCGACAAGTTGTGGGGGAAATAAATCAGTATTAGCACCTCCAGAAGTGTTAGATATATTAGCGAAGCCGAGGAAAGGAAGGAATCCAGAAGAAATTGTTAAAGAAAATTTAAAAATCTTCTATTCAATTGATTTTATGGAAAAATACCCTCAGCTGATCAATTTAGCGACTCAAAATATGATTGAAGCGCCGATGGATCCTCAAAGTTATTTACGACAAACTAAGGCAATTGAATTATTTGATACATGCAATAGGTTAAAAAATCTTAAAATCCCAACGTTAATACTACATGGAATGAAAGATGTTTTAGTACCACCCCATAACGCATATCTTCTCGCCGAATTACTACCAAATTCACGAGTCAAAATTTTTTCTGAAAGTGCACATGCCCCTTTTGTCGAAGAGCCAGATTTAGTCCTAAAGGCTATATTTCAATTTCTATTGTAAAATCTACATCAATTTTTATAGCAATAAGAATAATATATTATTAATCCTAACTAAGTTATAAAGAATAAAAGCAACTGTGATGATATAAAATGTCAAATGAAGACTTGAAGGGGAAAGATAGGAAAATAGAAGAGCAGATTGCTGCAAGACAAGATCAAACTATTACTGTATATCAATTTAATGACGAGATTGGTGATTTCGAAGAGCTGATAATCGATCCAGACGTACAGTTAAAAGATTTATTAGATGACGATTTTGTACTTCTTTTTGCAGACCCCCAACATTTTAGAGTCTGGTTATGGCACGGATTCAACACTACGACTAGAATGAAATTTATCGCTGCAAAAATGGCCCCAGCCATAAGAGATAAACACGGGATTGCTTTTAAAATTACTGCTGTAGACCAAGATAACGAAACTCATGGTTTTAAAGTTATGATGGGATTAGCAGAAGAAATAGATTACGATCAAGCCCAAACTGGACCTGCTTATGAAGGTACAACTGAAGATCTTGAACTCCTTGAATCGCTTTCAAGAGAAAAAATACTCCTTCTTTTGGAGAAAGAAGGAATTCCTGAGGGATACGAACGTAAAATGGTCATAGTAAAGAATAGCATTTTTGGGTATCGTGAGTACGAACGAAATTATTTAGGATCAGTTATAAAAGAAAAACAACTGTTTCCTTTAAAAGAAGAGATTTCAGATGGAAACTATTTAGCTGATAATCTTGTTCCTCGTATGCTTTTTTCTTATAACAACGTAGTTCTAACGGAATTACTACAAAAAGTAGAAAATGACGACATAATAATTAAGAAATCCCTAAAAGATTTAGATGCGTGAATATGAGTACACCCAGATCAAGGCAAAGTCAGAAAAGAAGGAACTACGTCAAAAAAAGGAAAAAAAAACTCACTAAGAATGGAATTATATTAATTTTCATACTTTTTGCGAGCACTGTCATAAGTATTTTCTTGGTTTTAATCTCCTTACCCTAAGTTTTAGAATAGGGATGAATTAAATGATTTGGTTAAAATGAAACTAAAACGAATTGACATAATTTTTATCATTGCACTTATAATCATCACTATTGTTTCAATCGATTTCATAATAAACGAATCCCACCGGGAAATTATTGAGAATATATCTAAATATCCCCAGTTTAAAGATTTACCCTCAGGATTGATAATTACTTTCTTAATATGCTTGATTGGGAATTTGTTACCCATTCCTACCCCCTACACATTTGTAGTGTGCTACAGTTCTTTACCTTTCTTAGAGATGAATCTTTTCATTCCTATTCTTGTCGCGTTTATTGCTAGTTTAGGATGTATGCTTGGAGAAATTGGAGGATATGCTGTAGGTAGAGGGGCTTCAGCATTGATATCTGAAGATCGGAGACAGAATTTGAAGAAATACCAATTATTCTTAATTGAGCATCCAAGGGCTGCACCCCTTTTAATATTTATATTTGGTCTTACACCTTTAAACGATGATTTTATAACAATACCCCTTGGAATTATTAAGTATAGTCTTCTAAAAACAGTATTTTGGTGTTGGTTAGGTAAAATGGGTTTGATGCTATTTTTCTCGTATAATATAATAAGTATTTGTAGCCTATTAGGAGGAGAGAGTTGGGTTTTAAGTATTATATCTCTTTACTTAATTATTGTTGTCATGTATATAATTATAAAAATAGATTTATTGGCATTCTTTAAGAATCTCGTGGAAAAAAGGAAAAAAGATTAGAAGTTCTCGGTTCATAAAAGACCAATTATACTAGAAGAAAATTTTTTTGGTTTACACTCATGATAGTATCAATTCCTTAATCGTTATTTGGAAATATGTCATCTAAGTGACAAGAGAGTCAAAAAGGAAATTAAATGTTTAAAGCAATAGAAGGATATCTTCTGAGCATTATCCGCATTAAGAAAATTATTATTCTTTGAATCCTTTAAGAATCTACCTATTACATAATATATTTTCAGTTAAAAATCTAAGCTGGGAGAAACTAAAAATGGATATCGAAGAAAAGTTAGAACTAATGAAGGTTTTATTTAATCCTAAAAATGTTGCTATTGTGGGAGCAACTGACAACATGATTAAAATTGGTTCTCGCGTATTCGGGAGTGTTCTAAGCTGTGGATTTACGAAGAATCTTTACGGGATAAACCCGAGCCCAAAATACGAAAATAAGAGAATTTTTGGGAAGGATATTTACCCCTCGCTTGATAAATGTCCTGAACCAATTGATCTCGTTGGAATTGTTGTTCCACCATATGCTGTTATAGATTCAGTTAAGCAAGCCATTGAAAACGGAGTTAGAACGGCAGCCATTATTACTGCTGGATTTGGTGAAGTAAAAACTGAAGTGAGACAAGAAGAAAATAAGGAATTAGTTAAAATAGCTCAAAAGGGAGGATTGATCTTTGTAGGACCTAATTCTATGGGATTCTACTCGTCAGAAGATAAAACATCACCTCTCCATTTAGGATTTGGATTTATGATGCCAAGACCTGGAAATTTATCAATTGTTTCTCAATCGGGGACAATGGGAACTGTCTTATGCAATGCATTTCAAAATATCAGATATTTTGTTTCTAGTGGGAATGAAGCATCCCTAACTTTAGAAGATTATTTAGAATATTATGCTCGAGATTCAGGAACTAAAACAATAGCTTTATTCGCTGAGGGTTTACGAGCAGGTTCACGGTTTAAAGAAATTTGTGCCGAAACTACGAAAAAAAAACCAATCATTTTTCTTAAAGCGGGAACTACTAAAACTGGTGCTAGAGCCGCAAACAGCCATACAGGGTCAATTGCAGGTTCATTAGACATTTACCAATCTTTGTTTAAACAGACTGGTGTGATTTCGGCAGATCAAATAGAACAATTTATTTATCTAGTTAAAGGAGCACAATATTTATTACCTCTTCCTACAAATGGGCGCCTAAGAGTAGGAATAGTTAGCGGAGGAGGCGGATTTGTTGTTCACCTTACAGATCTTTGTGAAAAACACGGACTCAATGTTGTTGATTTAAGAACAGAGCCAAATGGGCCTAAACTTATAGAAGATATTTCAAAACATCTTCCTTTTTATTGGAGTCATAATAATCCTGTTGATATGGTTGCTACAGGCAATCCTAACGTTTATAAGACAGTTACAGAACTAATGTTAAATTCAGATTGCTTTGATGTAATAATTACGATGTCATCTCTCACATTTCTTGATCGAATGAAACTCTTAAAACCTATAAATGAGATTGGAAAAAAAATGGCTGAGTTGATGAAGCTCAGTGCGAGTGATAGGCATGATAAAGCCATCAAATATGAAATTGAATTAAACCAAAAATTCCCCAATAAAAGAATTATCTACATTTCCTTTGGCAACAGTTTAGAGAGCCTTTCTCTTGAAAAATATGATGAAAACAAAATCATGGTTTTTGGAGGAAATCCTGAGAATGCTGCTGTTGTTTTAAAAAAACTCCATAGATACCAGTTATTTATTAACGCTAAACCGTAGTTGATCCCAGAACTGAACAAAAAGAAATTATTTTTCTTCTTTAATTTCTATACCATCAGGTAATGTAATGCTATCTACCATCAAACCTTCAGCTTTTCTATAATCATCAAATGTCCTCGCTTCCACGATTTTCATGTATTTGAACAGCTCATCCTCCATCTCATTATCTAATTTATTAGGTTGGTGTTCTCTGAGAACTTTATCAACTTTCTCTCGCGCTCTCTCAATTATATCCTTCGCGCCTTTTTTCTTCCAAGTTGATCGCCTAGACCTATCAGCTAATCGAGGCATATATAGTTCTGATCTCATGTATTTTCTCGTATGTGATTCTGCAAGAAAATTTACTCCTTTTTTTTCACTTGTAGCTACTTTCTTAATTACATCTAAAGCAATCGTATCTTCGCTTACAGTAACCCCTTCTATAGCTCTTTTTACCATTCCTGCCAAATCGTCATCAATAACCAAAAGTTCTAAAGCCTCAACCAATGTAGCTTCATAGGTGCCCGCACAGGTTATATAATTCACGCCAGCCTGAGCGGCAAGCAATAGAGTCTGTAACCGCTCGTATCCATTCTGTAAATCCAACAATTTGGAATCAGTTCCAGCTCCGGGTCCACGAGAAGGAATATTGTAGAAGCGAGCTAATTGCGCAATGCCTGCCGTAATTAAGCCCATCTCTGGAGAACCCATGGCTGAATTCCCAGAACGCATGTCAGTAATGTGGGAAACCGTGCCAAAAAACACAGGAGCTCCAGGATTCAACATTTGTGAAAATACGGCACTTCCTACTATTTCAGCGTTGGTTTGAGTAATTAAACCTGCTAATGTAACTGGTGCAGAAGCGCCAGCTAACGCTTCAGGGGCTATAATAGTGGGTTGTTTATACTTAGTAAATACCGCAAAACCGTTGGTCATTATTTGTGGCAAGTGTAAAGGACTAGTTGGATTCATAAAACCAATAAATCGAGGATTTGCAATCAGTTCTTCTTCCCCTCCTACAATTATTGACGCCATGTTCATCATATCTTGGGAAGCTAATTTCCCTAAGCACCCAAGACCATAAGGTTTTTTTGTATTTTTTACCCATTGATAAATGCAATGAGCATGAATCGTTATATATGATACATCGTTTGGCCAAACATCTATATGTGAACACATGATGTTTTCTAAACTATCGACAATTTTAATCTGTTCAATAGTATCAGCAAGAACTGTTTTTCTAACTCCATTTTTGTTCGAAGGATCGTAGATCTTGACTGGGGTTCCGATTGTTGCAAATTGTGTGGTGGTTGTATTAACTTCAAAGTTAAATGACCCATCAGGACCGTGTAGTTTAAATGAATTTGGAACTGTTTTCAACTTCTCCTTTACAAGTGATTCAGGGAACCTAACAAAGTTTGTTTCTTCGTCTATCTCGGCTCCTTCTTCTTTTAAAATGTTTCTCGCATCTTTTGCATCTACTTTTATTCCAACATCAGATAATAAAGTCATTGTCGCAGAATGAACCGCTTCAAGTTCATCCATTGTAAAAACTTCAATTTTTTTTAATTTCATACTTGTTTCACCCCTCTTTCATTATACGTTTAATTAATTCTACAGCTTCGATCGCGTCATCAGCCCATCCATCAGCACCTATTTGTTCAGCCCAATCTTCTGAAGTAGGAGACCCCCCTACTATGACTTTATATTTATCTCTTAAACCTCTTTTATTAAGCTCCTCAATAACTTGCTTCTGAAAATCCATTGACATCGTTAACAGAGAGGACAAGCCTATAACATCAGCACTAACTTCTTCTGCTTTAGTAATGAACTGATCGGCAGTTACTTCTACCCCCAAATTATACACCTCAAAACCATTAGAGAATAGAAAGGAACCAACAAGATCTTTACCAATACTATGAACATCACTTTCTACGGTCCCTATTACCACTTTTCCCATCGTTTCTTTTTCTTCTCCAGCAGCTCTAATTGCAGGATCTAAGACTTCGTCAATAACGCCTTTTACCGTCTCAGCAGAACCAATTAATTCAGGGAGAAAAATGTCTTCATTTTCAAATTGATCTCCTACAAATTTCATGACATCTCCAATGATCTTTAATAGATCAGAAGCCGTAGCGTCATTTTTTTTTAGAATTGATTGACAATAATTCTTTAATCCTTCAGAATCCCATTCAACAACGAGTTCTTTAATTCTTTCTTTAATAGACACTTTATTTCCAGCTAATTTATTGTTTTTTTGTATTGTGACATAATCATTTGAAAAAAAAGTTTTTCATATACCATTGGTTTATTAGCTTAAAATTACTCATTTTCTTGAATTTCGAGATTGAAGAAGAATGAAACTGAATAGACTTGAAGTATTAGATAAGGATGAAATTAAACTTATACATGGAGAATCATTAAAACTTTTAGAAAAAATAGGAATTAAAGTAGAATCTGAAGAAGCGCGTGATCTTCTAAAGGAAAATGGGGCAGATGTTGATAACGCTACTTATGTTGTGAAATTTCCGGAAGAATTAATTATTGAACAGCTTAAACATGTGCCAAGTAAATTTACTTTGTGGGGGTCCGATGGATCCTTTAAATTTGAAGTAAATACTAAGAGCGTAAATTTTGCAACTGTAGGAACTCCCGTTAAGATTTACGATCCTTCTAACAAGAAAGGAGTCAGAAAAACAATTTTAGAAGATAATATTAAACAAATTCGTATTGTAGATAGCTTAAAAAACATAATGTGTTCGCATACTGATGTATGGCCGAACGATGTTCCGTATTTAGAATTGCATTATCACGTGATAAAAGCGTGGGCAACACACAGCAAAAAACCATATGGTTTAGGGTGTTTGGGGCGCGTAGCCTCCCAAGATATGATGGATCTCGTCTCAATTATAGTTGGAGGGAGAGAAGAACTTATAAAAAAGCCGCGCTTGGTCGGTTTTTTCAACCCAGTTAGTCCACTAATTCTAAACAAATTGCAGTTAAACGGGTTATTTGTTTTTGCAAAACACAATCAACCTACGATAATTGCTCCAGCTGCGAGTGCGGGGGCAACTGCTCCAGTATCATTAGCGGGATTACTTATTCAATCAAACATGGAAACGTTATCTTCAATCACACTTACCCAACTTATAAATCCCGGGTGTTCTATCTTCTATTCGACGATGAATGCTCCAATGGATCCACCAACAGGCAATGTTGCGTGGGGATCGATTGAAACGGGATTGATTACCATTGGTGCAGCACAACTAGCGCGTTATTACAACATCCCTTCTAGAGGGCCTGGCTTAGTTACTGAATCTAAATGTTTTGATATTCAAAATGGATTTGAAAGATTCATGACGCTGTTTTGTTCTGCTAACGCAGGAATAAATTACATAACTTGTGCTGGTACCTACGAGTCTTCTTTAGCAGAGGCATTAGAGCTACTAGTTATAGATGACGAATTAATAGATATCGTGAAACGAGGCTTTAATGGTATAAGAGTTGATGATGAAAGCATTGCAATTGATGAAATATCAAAAGTAGCGTCGGAAGGTAAGAATTATTTGATGCTAAAACACACTGCTAAAAACATCCGAAAAGAAATATTTGTTCCAAAATTAGTTGATAGAGACCGTAGAGGTATATGGCAAAGAAATGGTGCGAAAGATATCATAACCAGAGCAAAAGAAAAGGTTGATTCTATTCTTGAGACTCAAAAAGGCCCTGGTATGTCTAAAGCCGTGGAAGAACAATTACAAGAGTATTTCAAAATCGTATCATCTCGTAGTTACGAGGATTTTCGCAAAGCTGAAGATATGGATGAGGCAGATGCGCCAAAAATTGTAAAGGGATTGGAGGATTAAATAATGTTTGATGATAAAAGAAAAGAAACATTAGACGAAAAAAATAAGGAAATAAGAAAAAAATGGGATAAGTTACACTTTGACTCACAACAAGGAAGAGCTGGGGAGGATCCTTATCCTACAGCAGTTGGGAGTTTAAGGACACCTCTTTATGCAACGAAATCTTATGCTTATTCATCCTTAACAGAATTACTAAAAAATCATTATAATTATTCTCGTACTGAAAACCCAACTTTATATGCTTTGGATCAAAAGCTTGCTACACTTCATGGTGGTGAAGCTGCGGTTTCTGTGGCGTCAGGAATGGCAGCTGTCCATTTAGCATGTTCGAGCATATTGCAACAACGTGTAGAAAGAATAAGACCAAAAAAAATAAGAGCTTTACTTCCTCAAAGTAACCCCGAAACGGTACCTAATGTTATTATTCATAACAATCAGTACACCGGAGTTTACCGCCTTTTAACAAAAATATACTCTCAATTTGGAGTAATGACTAAAATTGTTGATATGAGAAATCTCATTGAATTAAGTGACGCAATTGATGAAAATACTAAATTGGTGTTTGTGGAAACTCCTTCTAATCCAAATTTAGACGTACTAGACATTCAAGGATGTGCAGATTTAATTCATGAAGTAGACGGAAAATGTATAGTAGATAACACTTTTGCTTCTCCAGCTCTGCAGAAACCTCTAAATTTAGGAGCAGATCTAGTTGTTGAGAGCCTTACTAAATTTGTCAATGGGCATGGAGACACCTTAGGTGGGGTGATAATAGGACAAAAAAATGAGCTGCAGAACATAAGATATTTCTGGTTAGAAACTCAGGGTGCTGTAATGCATCCATTTAGTGCTTGGCTTATATTAAGGGGGTGCAGAACACTTAGTCTGAGGATGGACCGCCATTGCTCAAATGCTATGAAAACCGCAGAATTTTTAGAGGCACATCCAAAAGTAGCAAAAGTAATCTATCCTGGCTTGAAATCACATCCAAATCATGCTTTAGCTAAAAAACAGATGAAAGGATTCGGAGGCATGATTGGATTTGAATTAGAAACAATCGAAAAATGCTATAAATTTATAGATTTGTTGAAATTAATTAAAGTTGGAGTTTCTTTAGGTGACACGACCTCGTTAATAGAATACACATCAGTTATGACTGGGATTGATCTAGCCTCATGGGAAAAACGTAGAATGAATATGTCGGATACTCATTTCAGATTTTCATTAGGTTTAGAAGACCCAGATGATATAATAAAGGATCTAGATCAAGCCCTTGATCAAATATAAAAAAAAAAGAATAATTTTATGTAGATTTTACTTTTTCCATTTTACTTTCATGTAATTCCTTAAGTTTTTCCTTCATTTCTAATACTTTTTCTTTCGTAAATGGGTAAAAGTAGAGGCAAACTAGCGAAATTCCTATAGCAATCGCGGGAACGATTACAAATAAAAATCGTAGACCGAAGATCACATCAACTCCGGGATTAGGAATATATTCTTCCCAACCTGTCTCAGTAAAGACAAGACTTATCGTAATAATGGAAAGAACCATCGAAAGTCGCATAAAGAAATTAGCGATACCAAAAAAGCTACCTTCTCTTCTAACACCTGTTTTTAACTCGTCGTGGTCAATAACATCGGCGATAATATACCAAATGAAGTATAACATCCCCCCAAAACCAATGCCCATAAGCAAAACGCTTATAATAGCCGATACATATGAAGAAATAAATAACATCGGTATAGTTGCTAACACATATGCAACCATTGATATTCCATATCCAAGTCTCCCACCAAGTTTAACATCGAGTTTTTTCCATAAAAACATGGATACAATTCCAACAATATACAATAATCCCATGAGGATCGAAGTTTCGAGAGCTGTAGTTGTTCCAAGGATTTCTGCGGAAAATAGCGGCACAATTGTAGCGAGCAATAATAGGATATATTCATAAAAGAAGAACATAATAATGTAGAGCACAAATCCCTTGTTCTTAAATGTGGTCTTCAACGCTTTGGGGTAACTAAATCCTTGCTTGTAATCAAGTTTAAATTCTTCTCTTTCGACAGCGCCCCATTTAAGAAATATAAACATTGCTACTCCAACGATGATAGCAGTTACAATACCATTTATCAAATACCCATCAATTGTATCTTGTTTTCCGATAAAGATTCCTGGAATAAGAGCTGCTAAAATCAAACCAATCGCGGCTAAAATTTGTCTTATCGTGTTAACTTGGGTTCTTTCTTCTACTGTTGTATATAATTCTGGAAACAAAGAATCTGTAGGAAGCGCAATCAGTGTATAAGCCGTATCGTATAATAATAACATAATAAGAAGATAAAAGAATTGTGCCATTTCTCCACTTAGAGGAGGTAGCCAAATTAATATCTCCAAGGTTAATACCGGAATTACACCAATCATAATATAAATCCTTCTACGCCCCCATCGGCTATTTGTTCTATCCGAAAGATATCCAATCAAAGGGTCATTTATTGCGTTCCAAATTGTCCAAATAATAAATGCCGTTCTGATTAAACCAACATCCATGCCTACTGCAGCGAAATAAAAAGTAAATACCCAAAGATTAAATGCACTATTAATGAACCATTCCACACCATTCCCTAATGAAAAACTCCATTTCTGACCTTTACTAAATCGCGTACTCATATAAATCAACTTAAAACTAATCTATAAATTAATAGAAAAATAAATTTACAGTACTATTTTAAATTGATTATATTACCCTCTAGAAAAAGTCGAAAATGAATTACATTAATATTGCTTGACTAAACACTACGCTCGGGAATATTTTTCTATGATGTAATTTTGGAGGGACCAAGCGTATTTCTCGAGATTTAAAAGTAATACTTTTTGCTGAATTTCTCTTAAATATGGGACATCCAAATTATTAAATAGTTGCTCGAGATTATCAATAGTATCGAAAATGTCTACAATATTCTTCCAGTCTTTCTCCCATTCCTTATCATGAAGTTCGATTTGTTCCATCTTATGAAATTTTATGGAAACACTCATTAAAAAATGTTTAGATATCTAAGGTTTAGTAATTTTGAGCAAGATGAAGTATTAAAGATATAATTGAAAATTTTTTTCTATTAAATCCTTCAAATCGCTGAATTCTGAGACGTTGATAATCTTATTAAGGTCGAGAATCTCGCTTAGTTCATCCTTATACTTTAGTTTAAACTCGTTTGAAAAATTTTTCATGAGATCTTCTACAATACTATTTTTTCTATTGGTAATAACAATTAAGGCGTAACCGCTATCTTCTTCATATCTAACAACTACATCCGCTTCTTTAGTTTGGATGACATTAATTTTATCCTTTTTATCTAAAAACTCACTAAGAATGTGATTTAAACCTATAAGAATATTACCCCAGATCATGGACTCGGTTTTAGAATCAGTTTGTTCTTCAAAATCATAAGTATATAGTAAAATACCAGATTTATGAAAAATATTAATGGAATATATTCTATTTGGTAAAACATAAAATATTTCTGGTTTTTTGATGATCATTATACTAAAACCGAAATCTGCTATCCAAAGAATAATAATGAATAAATCTCTAATAAAAAAATTACTAAAGGGAGTTTGATGGAATATGATATAAAAAATATTCAGCAGAATCAGTAATGAAAAAATAAGAGCAGTTAACAAAACCGGTAAGGTTTCTTCTTTTTTTTTTGAACGGACATTTATCAATATTGCTATATAAAGATAATGAGATATAATCAGTATTTGGAACAAGATGATTATTACTCCAGTGACGAAATTAAATAAATATTTTATAAGAGAAGGATCTATGAAAAGAATGAATGAGGGAAGAGGTATGCTAAGATTTAAAATTATGGAATCAGGAGTTAGTAAAGCACCGAATAATAAACCTAGAAAGAGGGTGTAGAATAGGAAAGGAAATGATGGTAATTTCTTATACTTCCTAAAGGACGAGAAAAGAAGCGAAGTTATTATTAATAAGACGAACCAAGAAAAAATTGAGAATTTCCAGAATAAGATATTTATCTGCTCTGAGAAGAAAAAAACTACAGAAAGTATGTAAAGTGAAGTATGTATGACTCCCAAAATAAAAGCTATGGCTGCAAATAAAAAGGCCATATATGGTGTTCCATAATTCTTTCGATTTTTTATAATGTGAACTGTTACTAGTAAACCTAAAGAGAGTATGAAAAAATAACCGATAATTAACGATATGGGAACTATATAATTCATATTAATATAAATTTGCTAAAATAATCCAATTTCTTGAAAGTCAATAAATGTTACATACTTTTTAGAATAAAAGATACTTTTATTTTTATTTATATCCCAGTAATGAAGTGAAGAAAATATTTATTAATTAATCCTTTTGCATTTATAAAGGTAGAAACATCTATTAAGCCGGTTAGATTTTGTAGGTTTTCCTCATTAATACTCGAAAATTCATTCATAAAACTATCAATAGATTTTTCGAGGATATTATTCCGATGTTTTGCTATTAGTAGTGTAGCGTATCCTAATTGCGTGTTGAAGTTAAAGACGACAGCACGCTCTCTCATTTTTATGTGCGTAACCTGAGCCTCAACATTGGATAAATTAGCTAAGATGTGACTTATCCCAATCAGAATACTTCCTTTCAAGAGACTTTCGTTAACCTCCTCTCTTGTTTGAAAGTTATAGGAGTAAAGCAAGATTCCTGACTTATGGAAAACAATGAAATCATAAATTTTATTAGTAAAAACTGCTAATAGATTCGGTTTTCTAAGGACAATACCGACAAAATATCCAATACTAATAAGATACAAAGACGAATGAAAAATTTTAAAATAAATATTTGGTGTAATAATATAGAGATTTTGAAGTAAAATTTGTAAGCTAAAGAGAAGCATAAAGATATAATATAAATTGCCCAATTTTTTATCAGCAAAATTCTTATATCCCGTTATTTGAATCATCCAGGATATAAACACAATACAAAAATTGAACAGGCTAATTGAGATTAATAGTCCAATATTATTAAATAAGTAATAGTATTCAATTCCTATTTGTATTATAGTAAACGAATTGGGAACGAACAGAAAACTCAAAACACTTCCCCCTACAAAAATATAAACTAATGCCGGTAAAGATCTTACTTTACTACCTTTGTTTAACTCGAGGTTATGCATTGAAGCAAACAATCCTATGGATATACTTCTTGTAATAATAGAAATATACCAAAATACTAATGCGATGGGGATATCAAAGAAGTTTTCTGCTGATAGATTAAACGAAATGAAGTAGAAGATTTCACTTAAGAAGTATGTAACTAATGTAATAAAAAATGTAGTTTCTACGTCATATTTCTCTCTATTTAATATTACATATATAGTTCCAATTAGAAATATAGCCACAAAAATACTAGTAAATAAGCTTGCAAACATCAATTTTTATTAGGAATGAATTTCGTTTACTCTTTGTAAAAGTAGAATTATCAAAGTTTATATAAATATATATTGGTCTAGCACCTTATAAGAATTTTTACATGATATTCTGTTAGCAAAATTGATCTGTTAACTTAATTTACTCCTTATATTGCCCTCTAACCATCCAATTTTGCTCGTTTCTCGATTATCAAACTGTGGAACATAGGGTTTAATATCAATTACAGGCGTTCTATCTAAAATATCTAAATTTTTAACAAAGATAGTATTTTCTTTAATTTTTATAAGCTCTAATAAGGATAATCCGATGGGATTAGGCCTAAATGGTGTGCGTATAGCAAACACTCCCATCTTTTCGTCTTTCAGAAATGGTTTAGATTGAAGTGGAACTGGCAACTTTACCATGTCAAAAAAATATACGCAAAATATGTATGAAAACCCATCTAGGTCCTTTAAGGCGTCCTGATATTGCTTAAATATCTCTATCGATCCTTTCGCGTTTGACATACTTGGTTGGATAGGTATTCCCGTTAAATCTGTAAATGGAGAATTTATCATCCCAATTGAGCGAAAACAAATTTCTTCTGGAAATTTTCTTTCCTTAAAGCTAATTAGCTCTCTTTTACTAATTTCCATAATCATTAAGAACTCTTAATTAAATATAAAGGTTTATTCGGGTTAGATAGTAGTATAATAATATAAAATTTAATTTGACTTATAATATCCTTAACCGAACTTTATGAGCGATTTTACAGATTTCCTAATTGAAAGAAGACTGGTATCAAAATTAATGAAACGGTATGGAATCAATTCACAAGATACTGAAGTAAACGATTTCATTCTTAAATTCGTTGAAAATTTATCTGAAATTGATTCTACTAGAACTTGCATTACAGAACAGAAGGAAGAATACAGTTTTAATCTGGATATTATAGCTAAATTTTACGAAGGTATTATTCCTCATTCCCAAAGAAAAACAATGGGTGAATTTTTCACACCCATTCAAATAGTTGATTACATACTAAAGAGTGTTAGATACACAAACCGCCATGATATTGAAAATAAAAAAATAATAGATTTGAGTTGTGGTTCTGGGAGTTTTTTAATAAGAGCAGTAAAGATTCTCTTAGAAAAATTAAGAGAGCAACTTAAATTGGAAGAAAAATCAGAGTTAAAATTTAATCAAGCCGAAAAAATTATAACAAAAGTTAAAGATAACATAATTGGAATTGATATTAATCCAATTGTTTGTATTTTATGTCAAATCAATCTCTACTTTGCACTTTTCGACCTTTTTAAAATTATTGTAGAAAAAAATAAGGATTACCTTATACCAGAATTTAATATTCTTAACAAAGATACCCTTCAATTCTTTACCAATGATAAATACGATTATGTTGTAGGAAATCCCCCTTATTTATTCATTCGAGACATTCCGTTGGAAAATAGAAAATTAATTGAAAAAATACCGCTGGAAACAAATAAAGGTCAATATGATTATTACCAATTGTTTATTGAAATTGGAATAAAAATTTTAAAAGAACGGGGATTATTAGGATATATTGTACCTGATTCTCTTTTAGCTCTTTCAAATAGAAAAGTAATACGAGGTTATATTTATCACTCAACTAAAATAAAAGAGATATGCTATTTAGGTTTAGGGTTTAAGGAACCAGTTGTTTCTAATGTAATTATAATTTTACAGAAAGAATCCAAACAAGAGGAAAGATTAAATAATACAATATTAATTAAAAAGACATTAAAAAGAGATCAATTAGAATCACAATTAATTCAAAATAGTATCGGAAAATGGGATTATAACTTTCTTATAAATCTAACTCAGAGAGATATAAATATCCTTGAACATCTAAAATCAAATTTTCCTAATTTATTAGATTTAATGTATGATTCACAATATAAGATTTTAATTAGTAGAGGTGTGGAATTAGGAAAAGAGGGTGAAATAATTTACTGCGAAGTTTGTCATAGGAGTTTACCGTTACCAAAAGGTAATTTGATATGTTCTAAATGCGGTTCATTCTTAAATGCAAATAAAATTGAAAATATTATAATAGATAGTATATCTGAGGATTTAGAAAACGAATATGTACCTTTTGTGTATTCACTAAATAGATATATAATCAGAAAATATAAATATATCAAACTTGGGGTAGAGGGGATTAATTATAAAAGCTACGACCTTTACAAAAGCAAAATAGTTATTAGGCAGTTAAGTCAAGAGAACATGATATGTGCTGCTTATGATGAAAATGCGTTCACCCCACAATCGATTTATAACATACAAATTATTCAATCTCCTATTTTAGAATTCAATCATTATTATCTTTTAGGGCTTTTAAATTCTCAATTACTCTCGTATTACTTAATAAAATCATTTAGCTCTTATAAAACATTATTTCCAAGAATTTTAATTGAAAAATTAAAGAAATTACCGATTAAAGTTCCAAAAAATAAAGAGGAGAAGAAAATTGCGAAGAAAATTATAGAAATCGTTAAGGATATCTCAGTTTTTATTGTAAAAGATATTGGTTCATATCTCCAATCACAAAAAAGTTTAGACGCTCTCATTTTTGATCTATATAATATTTCAGAAGACCAAAGGTTGCATATTTCAAATTTCATAAAAATAGGGAAGAAAAGTAATTAGATGTGGATTATTTATGTCAAGCTTTTTTTCCCGACATAACTTTTCAAAATTTTGTCCCACTTTTCGGCCAGTTCTGTTAGTCCCGTTTTTTTAAAAAGGTTTACAGCCCTGAATAAAATTTCTTCAATTTGATTATCTCCGATGATATCTTTTCTCAGAGGTGTATTATCCATCATAGATGAAAGTAAAATTATATTGAATAAAAAAGGGAATATTATGGTGATATTAAAAGTTAATTTCTCAGTCAAAAATCATCGTATTTTTTTTGCGTT
Organism: Promethearchaeota archaeon; assembly: GCA_013375475.1. Taxonomy (GTDB): domain Archaea; phylum Asgardarchaeota; class Lokiarchaeia; order Sigyniarchaeales; family SOKP01; genus SOKP01. The sequence goes on along the minus strand of JABXKD010000015.1, from coordinate 34,505 downwards.
TTCATAGGTTTTTAGAACTTGCTCTCCCTTTTTTGCAAGATCTGTTAGTTCTGTTCGTTTGCACAAGGAAATTACTCGACCTAGAATTTTCGCTATATTTTCCTCGTGTTTTACCAAGCGCTCTTCCATTCTAAAAAATCTATGGAAGTTCTGAAATAAATATATCTATGTTATGAGGATAATCAGAGCGTAATAAAGGTGTTTTGTGTCAATTTTATAGCTATATTTATATTTTTTAAATCTATAATATTTTTAATATAACAAGCAATAATGATGGTTCCTATGGAAAATCTACCTAACCTTGATTTACTTCAATCGTTATTAACAAATTACATGTTTGATATTGACGGTGCTGTAGCAGTGGCAATTTGTGATAGAGATGGTTTTATTATCGCTTCAAATAGCAAAGAAAAAGGAGGAACTGATTCTGATTCCATAATGGGCGCAATCTCAGCATTTCTAGATATATATATTGACCGAATAAAGAGCGAGTTTCAGACGCAAAGTAATTTTTTTAACATTACATCGATGCAGGATAAAAAATTTGCTTATTGTTCGATGGGTCCGCGTTCAATATTAACTACTATTGCGGATCCTGCTACTTCAGAAGTAGAGTTGAGAATTTATTCAGAATATGTCGCCGGAAAGATTGAGCTTGTCTTAGAGGGATATGATAAAGTTTCAACAGAAATCCCAGAAATAATTCGCGTGTTATCGAAAAGGAGAGAAGGTAAGCTACCCAAGGGGCGTTTCACTTCGAAATTGATTTTAACAGGGGATTTTAAAGTTGGAAAAACCTCTCTTATTAGAAGATTTATTGAAAATCTATTTTCAGAGAGCTATATCTCTACAATTGGGGTAGAAATTTCTAAGAAAACCGTAGTAATGGACGAAGACACAGAAGTTAATTTTGTATTGTGGGACATAGGCGGTCAAATTAGCTCAATGGCACCTTATAGGCACAGATTTTACGAAGGAGCAAGTGCTGCTTTTATTGTAATAGATAGAACTCGCCCAAATAATCTAGAAAGTGTTAAATCATGGTATAAGGACATAAAAGAATCCGTAACTCGCAATATACCAGTTGTAATTGTTGGAAATAAATCGGATTTACAAGAAGAGGTAGTGATTAGTGAAGAAGAAATAAAAGTAGTTGCTAAAGAACTCGGTTTTCATTACATTTTAACCTCAGCTCTAACTGGAGAAAATGTCAACGAAGCTTTCCTTTACATTGCCTATAGATTCATAGAAAAAGCATAACTCACTTAATGAAAACTTTTTAAATCCTTTGCTTATTCTTTAATTTGAAAAACTTATGTCAAATATAGGCAATAAGAATTTTTAATAAAAATCAAAGGAGGTCATTAAAAAATAGTATTAAAGGTTTTATTCAACGATGTTTTGGCGACCTGAAATCAATCTGGGTATCTAATGGGCTTTTCAATAAAAGAAGTTACTTACATGAACAAGTATCTATTATTTCTCACAGAACAAGAATTTGCTGGACCCTGGTTCAGTTTTAAACTTAAAGGGAAGAATTTAGAAACGATTCCAGTATTATTGAAGAATATCGAACCAACTCCAATATATAAAATGGTAAATAGTAGAACAGGAACAACTATTAACCGAATTACGCTTGATTTTGACATTAACGAATACCTAAAGATTCTAATAGAAAATAAGAAACTCCAACCAATTGATTTTAAAAATAAGAGTTCACTGATTCGATTATATATTGATGTTTTTAATCCTCCAAAGGTTCCGTACATCAATACTTACTTCACATTGAAAAATATATCCGACTATGATTTAAATGATTTCTCAATGTACTTCGTTTTTGACTTTGACATCAACGGATTAGAGGGATTTGATAATGATTTATCAGGATACGATGATGAAAACGATATACTTTACCAATACGATGAAACAAGTTTATACGCGGGATTTTCCCCAATATCAAGAACAACTCATTATGAAACATGCCTAACAAAAGATTTCAAAATTGATTATGAAAAGTTAAATCTTTCAAACACTTTACACGATAAGGCTGGAGAAATTCTTTCTGCTTTGCAAATTGAGTTTAAAACTTTAGAGCCCGATCAATCGTTTCAAACTGCATTAACTATATCTGGGGCTTTAAGTAGAGAAGAATTAACTGAAAACATTAAAGAGGGTAAAAATAATGCGATTAAATTTTTGTCTCAAGTCAATAGATCGATAAAGTCAGAGCAAAGGAATAAACAAGAAGAAGCTTTTCTGAAATTAAATGTCCAAAAATCTGTTGATTGTAACGATTAAATCCTGATTAATGATTCAAATAAAAAATCCAAGTAGGAGAGTTATTTGATGAAAACTCTGCGAGAGTTTGGATTTAAACAAAAAGTATGCTTAGGTGTTAGGTAAATAATCTACAGTTTACTCTGACTCAAATTCACTATATAGGACAGTAAATTGATCTTTGCTTTCCTTATGTTCATTAATTGAATATAACAAAATTTCGGTTTCTTGTTTTGTAATAACTGAGAACTCATAATTTTTAGCTTTATATTTAGGCTCTTTTCCATTTTTCTTATAGTTTTTTATGAACTCAACATGGTCTTTTAGTCGTTTAATATTGATCGACTGAGCTGTTTCTTTTAAATCTCTAAGACTAATTTTAAAGCTCTCCATGAATTCAGAATTTATTTCATATCCAATAGAATTTCTCCCAGAGATCATTGCGGCAAATGTTGTCGTACCTTTCCCCCAAAATGGATCTAAAATAGTATCCTCGTAAATAGAAAACATGTTAATTAACCTATAAGGCAACTTTAAAGGGAAAGCTGCGGATCTCTCTCTTAATTTCCCTTTATTCCCCGTTTTATTATTCATTTTTTGAGATACGCCTCTAAGATCTAGCCACATGTCCGAAAACCATTTATTTCTTTCCTCCCAAAAATAAGCACTATGATATCTACGCTCAAATGCCGGAGGTAGTTTCCTTTTTTCATTTCCTTTTCTAAAAATTAAGATATGCTCGTGTTCAAGGCTAACATATGCATTAATTGGGAGCATACCTGATCCTAAGAATTTATTGGGACTATTTGTTGGCTTTTTCCATAATATGCTCGGTAAAACCACAAACCCGTTGTCTTGAAAAAATGTTGTAATTCTAACATGGTTAGGGAACAGTTGAAAATTATTATTAATCTTTCTAGTAGCATCTCCGATATTAATGCATACAATTCCACCTGGTTTTACTACCCTAACGACCTCAAGCCATACTTTATCCAATTCCTGGTGCATAAGGTTGAAAGCTTTAAAATGGGCTCCTTCTTGAAGTGCTCCTTGAATTTTCTCGTTTAGGCTTGAGAATAATGAATCCCACATTTCTATCATAGGATAAGGCGGCGAAGTTACGATTAAATCGATTGAATTTGATGCGACTTCATCCATTCGCGAAGAATTCTTGAAAAATATTTGGTGGACAGTTTCCATAATTGAATTAATTGCTAAACAATTTGCATTGATTGCTTATAAATAGCTCTTGGAACTTATATAAATTTTTAGTCCTTTATTTGTGAAAAATGTCCAACTATGCGTAATTTGTTAGTAAAGCGATTTTGTTCGGTTATGATCCCTTTGAGTTCCGTCCCATCATATACTACAGATTTATCAAAATGAATACTTACAACTCCACTCTTACCAGGAAGTAAGTCTTGTCCATTCATAAATTTGAACGGAGATATTTTTAATCCTACTAAACCGTAGTATTGTATACCATCACCTGGTTTAATAACTCCTCCTTTAGGTGCATAAAATTGATTGATATAAACTTCAGCTTTTATTTCTTTCACTTGCTTAAAAACTCCAGGACTCACTAAAATATTGTCCCTACTCACATCTTGAGGGGAAATATTTCCTTTTAATGCAAGACCGACTCTATCACCCTCGTATGCAACTTTGAAGTTTCTATCATGTTTTTGAATGCTTCTAATTATAACTTTTTTTACCGCAGATTCATAACCTGTAATTTCTAATAGTTGACCGCTCTCAACCTTTCCTTGTTTTACAATACCTAGTATGACGGTACCTATACCTTTCACGGGAAAAACATGGTCAATAAGTATCTTTGTAAATGCTCCATCAGGGGATCCCTTTTCTAAGAGATTAACTCCTAGGTGTATAATTTCTCTCTTTAAATTATCGTAATCTTCTTTTGCTTTAAGTTCGAAGATTGCAGTATTTTTCAAACTGGTGGTTTCTAAAATCGCAGCAATTTTCTTTTTTGTTTCACTCAACTTCCATTCTGTTTTGGAATTAATACCAGCTATTACAATTAGTGTTTTTGTTCTGTAAAGACGATAAAATAGGTCCATAGCTACTAGAATTTCTCCAATAGAAGCGTTTAACCCAGTATTTAAGTCTATAACAAGGATGTGAATGTTAGAAATAACTAATGTTTGTAAAAGGGGCTTGATTTTTTCTGGGTAATCAAGAGGAGTTAAGCCACAAAAGACTTGATTTAAGTTAAGATCCAACCGATTATAAAAGAGAATATCTGATTTTGTTCCTGGAGAACCTAGGGATTGTCCTATTAAATTATTTATATCAAAGTTATCCCCTAAAATTCCCACTACAAAATTTTTTTCTACTACTTCACTCATTATCTAACAAAACATAGAATCTAACAAAAATTTATCGTATTTCCACTTGAAAGTAAGGATTTAAACATTGCTAAATAAAATTCTTATTCTTACATGAATTTAAATACTAAAAAATCATTAAAGGTTTCATTATGACCCGAAATAGTTTAGTAAATCAAGTAATATTAATACTGATTGATGATGTTAGATCATCTCACTTGTTTGATCTAATAGATAAAAGAAAGTTGCCTAATATTGCTCAAATTGCTGAGAACGGGACTTCTTCACAAAATTGTACCACATCTTATCCAAGTATTACATATCCTTGCTACACTAATGTAGTTATTGGATCCTATTCGGGATACTATCCTATAGAAGGAAGTGGCATACCAATGTATCATTGGGTAGGTAGAACTGACCCTCCATCAGAAGGAAAAAAATTTCCGATTATCAGAAATGGCGGAAAGGGAAGCCATATCCTGAAATTTAATAGTGATTTAGGACCAAATTGTCAGACTATTTTTGAACAAGCAGGAGAAGGTAATTTTCTAAGCTCGTTGAACTTTTTTAATAGAGGATCGGTATTGATTCCCCCAATAGAATACACCACTCAATCAATATTAAAGGGAGTTGAAGATATATATAAAGATCCAAAAAAAATCTTTTCAAACAAAGAAGTACCAAAAGTAACAGTTGCATATATTCCTAAAACTGACGATTTAATGCATCATAAGGGATTTGACCATCCAGAATATATTGCAGAGCTAATAAAATGTGATAAAGCTATTGGTTCCCTTATTGAGACTTTAAAAAATACTGGATATTTCGAGTCCACTGCTATTGGAATTATTTCTGACCATGGAAATTATAAAGCAGAAAATATTTACGATATTGGACCTTATTTTGAAGAAAAAGGATTAAAACAATATTTACCAAGAAAAGGAACTGGAGATTTCGATGTTTCAATGGGATCTGTTGGTTTCTTTAACTTCCGAGGTAAGGATTGGTTTCATCATCCTACATTTAATCAATTAGAAGAATTTGTCACTAGTAGTCCGGGAAATAAGAAATTGAATTTATTTGAAACTTTATGGAAAATTCCAGGAGTAAAATTGATGTATTATCGAGATGACAGTAACACCCCCGATAAAGGTATCATTTATCTTGAGCATCGAGATGAAAAAACGGGAAAAATCTTAAAGGATAGGATCGAGTATGAAGGGCACGGAATAAAACAAAAAACTAAATATATCCCAGATGAAAAGGATTTTTATAATTATAGCGAACACGAGGAATCTGCTCGCCTTTTAGATAACAAAAGTCATACTATCGATGAGTGGCTCAACGCAACTAATCAAATTGATTTTCCTATGATTGTTGACCAAGTCCCGCGATATTTAAAAAATCCCCGCTCTTGCGATATTATTACATCTACGCTTGGTGAATATTTCTTTGGATACGAGCACGGAAAAACTCTGACAAGCGATCCATACTCTCATGATATAGCGCTTAAGAAGTCCATGACGGTTCCATTTATAATTGGAGGATCTCCAAACATTCCTAAACTAGAACTTTCATATTGTAAAACTACTGATATGGTCCCCACGCTTTTATATTTGTTAGGAGAAAAACCCCACTACAGCGTTGTTGGAAAATCTATTTTTGATTATTCTTAGTTTACAGGCTTAAAATAAAAAAAGATGGATAAAAAATTAACTTAATACGATTTTAAAACTGCGAATTTCAAATTTATCCATTTTAAAACTTAAAATACCTATTTTTTCATTCCATTTGGGATCATTATTTAAAGCTCTTTCCAACAAATCGATTTCTTCTATTTTAGAGATCATCTTAGCCATTCTTGCATGAATTTTTACTTCAGTCGACACGGAAAGTCCACAACCTTCAAAAAATCGGATAATGATTGAATTATCATTCTTCCATTCTTCATATTTTAAGGCTCCTAAATTGATGTTTGAAGGTGAAATTTCCAATAATGATTCTCCATTTAATAGTAATCCATTTTCAATTTCATTAATTCCTACTAGTGGTATAATTATAATTGGATTATTAAATTCTTCAGCTTTTCTTCTTATCATTGGATTTGCTGTACCATCAGAATTGGTTAAAGTACTTCCATCATGAGGATATAATGCATAATTACATCTAAAAGGCCCCAGTTCACTAAATTGGGGGGGTTCATGATTATATTCGTCTTTATTGAGTTTTCTTTCTATATTCACCCACGCTTCCGGAGAAGGAGGTGTATATCTGCAAGACCTCAAAAGAGTTAAACGAATATCACCACCATTAACATCGAATGCATATTTTCCTTCATTGATTAATGCAACACCCCATCTTTTATCAGGAGAGCTTATATCAACGAATTTATGACAAATTTTCTCATACCGAGCCTTGTCGCAAGGGGTTTCTGGATTTGTTTTAAAATTTACTATTGCGTATGCCCCATCAGTAGTGGCTATCTCTGAATTTGTTGCGGTACTATACAAAATTTTGAGCATCGTGTTAGTTTGATTCCAGTCGGTAATATATTCAAGATAGATTTCTGGTAAGCTCTTAAATAGTGTAATTTTTTGAATAACGACGTCCTTTCCCAATAAACGGTTAATTTGAACAGAGGTAAAAATAGGTCCACTATCTACCACTTTTATTTCCACTCCACTCTCATTGGATAAATTCAGGGGAAAATTCCAATATTCAGGAGTAAGATTCCAAGCAGGAAACTTTTTATCATCATCGATAAAACCATAGGTAAGATTAGATGAAATTCCTTCCAATAGATTTGCTCCATTGTTAAGTTTTTCTACTCGTAAATCTACAAAAGCACCTGTGGTTTTGCTTAGTTCTAAATGGGTGATTCCGTTTGAGATTATATTTGAGGAAGTCTTGATTTCAGATTGATTCGATAATTCTTCTATCATAGTTAATTTAATAGGAGTTACTGATAGAGGTTTTAATGTAATGATTGTCCACCAGCCAGCGGATTTAGAGTCCTTCCAACTCTCATCTTCCTTGGAGACTGGTTGACAGTCATATTCGAATTTCTCTGAATTTAAAGATAAAATTTTCGCAGGTTTCGGTTTCCAATCTTTTTCTTCTGATATACTCTCTCCTACAATTTCAGCAGGTATAAAAAGTCTTGATGTCCTTTCCCAAGGGAGCGAGTTGAATAGAAATAAATTTACACCAGATTTTAAATTCTGCTTATTGTTTTGTGAAGATAATTTCGATCCTATATCTTCTATTATATTGGAGATCGAACTCTCTTGTAGTTTCCAATCATCCCAACAATCATCATATACTTCAGGTATGGAACTGCCAGGTAAAACGTCATGAAACTGATTTTTTAAGGTTGTTTTCCATAGTTGCTCAAATTGCTCAGTAGGATAATTATAATCAGGAGTAATTAATGAGGTTAAAACAGCCAATATTTCAAGTGAGATTAAAATATTTTCAAATTTGCGATTATATCTTTTTACATCTGAATGATTTGAAAAACATCCTCGATGATTTTCAAGATATAATTCATCATCCCAAATTGGAAACCTTTCGGAGTATTTATTTAATTCCTCGAAGAAATTTTCCACACGACTCCATTTAAACATAGGGAGTTTAGCAAGTTCATTTGCTATTGCGACTTCCTTGTGAGTAGGACCGTGACCCCCATCGCCCAATCCAAAGAAATATCCAACATGAGGACAATATTCTTCTCCTACATGATTACTGAGATGATCATAATTATTCTTATAATTCCAACTTTTTTGCCCTTTATCTTTTAACAGACGATGACCTATCCCGAATTTCTTCCAAGAACTTATGGCACCTTCTCCTCCCATGTGAAAATGTCCTGTTAATATTTTAGAACCATCGGGTCCTTGCCACCAAAAATTCACGAAGGGAAAGGTTGTTTGAAGATTCCAGGTAATTTTAGTTGTCCAAAAGTATTTTGCTCCCGATTTGGTTAATATTTGAGGTAAGCCCCGGTTATAACCGAATGAATCTAAAAACCATTCCACTTTAGGAAGGATATCAAATTTTTCTCTAAAAAATCGCATTCCGTATAATCTTTGCCTCACAAACGATTCTCCCGAAGGCATCATGCAATCGGGCTCAACATAGGACCCCCCTACAAGTTCGATATTTCCGGCCTTTACAGTCTCTTGAATTTGTTTGAATAGCTCGGGATCATCTTGTTTAATCCATTCTAAAAGCAATGGCTCGCTTAAAGCAAAACAGAACGTGTCTGGGAACATTTTCGCATGGAGTATTGCTTTTCTAAAGGTAACTTGCGCTTTTTTTCGTGTCTGTTCATACCTCCACATCCAAGCACAATCAATATGGGACTCTCCAACTTGATGAATGATTAAATCATCAATCTCTGGGCAAGTTTTCTTCCATAACCTTAATTTTCGCGTGAGTGATATTTCTCTGTCGGCTCTTAACCATCTTTCCCTAATTTTTTCAGTATCCGCGTCGGGTTCCTCAAGGTTCTGGCAATCTAACCTTCTATTTCCAGAATAGTAACCAATTTTATCAATAAATCTATAAGAATTCATATTTTATTGATTCTCAATCAATAGTAAATGTTTAAGGAATAAATTAAGGAATAATTTTAAAACTTTAGAAAAAAAAAATTTAAAAATGGAAAATCGAAAATAGAAGTTTTCTCAAACGGTTTATCTCAAAAGACTGATAATTTTTAACTGTTGTAGGTATTTGTTTAGGTTGCGTTTATCTTAGGTTTATTCCTCTCTTGATGTCTACTTATGCGTAATATATATTTAATACTATTGATTATGTGAAACAATTTTTATTCTAGCTTTTATTCACTACAAGAACCATTGATGTATGAACTTTGAATAAATATGAAAAACTTTGATATCATTATAATAGGAGCAGGCCCCGGAGGATCATTTGCGGCAAAAACTGCTGCTGAAAATGGATACTCTTCGTGTATTCTTGAAAAGGAAGAGCTTAGTGATAATGGCAGATATAAAGCGTGTGGTGGCGCCATTGCGTGGGAACTTGTAGAAGAAATCGATTACCCTGAGGAAAAGATTGCTAGAGTTATTGAATCTTTAGAATTGCATCATGTCGATGGGGAAACATATAGCAAGAAAGGTAAGGGCGGAGTTGTTTGGAGAAGTACTTTTGATAAGTTTCTAACGGATATGGCGGTTGATAGTGGAGCGCTTTTAAAGGAAGAAGAGCCTATGATTAACGTGGAACAAAAAAATGGCTCATACGTGGTAACCACTAATAAAGATAAATACTCTGCGAAATATGTAATTGCTGCTGATGGAGTAAATTCTCCGACTCTAAAATTATTAAATTGGCCATTTTTTGCTAGCGAAGACATCATACTAACAATTACAGAAGAGAGGAAAACAACAATATCTAGTATAGATAAACACTTGGGATCAGATTCAGTTCATCTTTTTTTTGGTATAAAAAATCTGATTACTGTGGGTTATGCTTGGTTATTCCCAAAAGAAGACAAAATTACGGTAGGATGGGGTAATCAGATTAATTTAGTAAAAAATTCCAGAGAGGAATTTAAAAAATTTACAGGACTTCCTTTTGTCAATCAAGTGTTACAAAATTCGACTTTAGAAATTTTTAAGCCTCATTTAATCCCTGTAGGATTAAGATCTAAGCTTTATGAGGATAATGTTTTTGCTGTTGGAGACGCTGGTGGAATTGTTGATCCTATTTCAGGAAAAGGTATTCCATATGCCATGATGTCAGGACAAATCGCAATTGAAACCATTAAAACTTGCGAGGAAAAGGATAAACTTGATAGGTTAGGCAAAATATACGAAAAATCTTTAGATCGTAATTTTCTTAAAGTTTTGAAAGCTAAGAGAATTGCCAGAGATAAGATATTTCAAAGCGATGAAAACTTAAAAAAATTCTTAAAACTATGGGAAAATTACCGTAGTTCCCAGATAGTTATGGGAAAATTAATGGATTAGGTGAAATCTTATAAAATTTATACCGTACACAAAATTGTATAAACCTAAAATTGATTCTGTGATCGCATCTATTTTTGATGAGAGAATTAACAGTATGGACAATGGTTTTCTTAAAGATTATTATTCGGAAATTAAAAATTATATCTTGGTTGGTGGAAAGCGAATAAGACCATTGCTTACTATTGCGACATTTAATGGAATAACTAAAAAAATGGCAGAAGAAATTGTTCGCCCTAGCGTAGGGATTGAATTTTTGCATAATGCAACTTTAGTCCATGACGATATAATTGATAAAGATGATTATCGACGCGGAAATCCCGCGTTTCATTATAGGTTTCAACAATATCACTTAAAAAATCAATTCGAAAAAACAGATGCTACAGATTTTGGAACGAGCATAGGCATTATTGGGGGAGATACTACTTTTATTATGGGTGCAGATGCGTATTTTAACCAAGATTTTTCAAGAGATTTGAATTTAAATTCGATTTATTATTACAGACAGGCTTTCACTGAAGTGATCCACGGTGTTTTAATAGAAATCGATATGGTGAATAGAAGTAGCTTATCGATGGATGAGTATATCCAAATGGTTTCTCTTAAAACTGGAGCTCTTATAGAAAAATCAATCTTAATTGGAGCAAACTACGCGCAAGTTGAAAAAGAGTACACTCCTCTTTTATCAACATATGGCATCAACTTAGGGATAATTTTTCAAATAATTGATGATATATTAGGAACTTTTGGAGATGAAAAAGTAACTGGAAAACCTACAGACGGAGATATTCGTGAAGGAAAACGTACGTGTTTACTAATCGAAGCTATGAATAGATTAGAAGCAAAAAGGAAAGATGATCTGTTAACCATTTTTTCAAAATCAGAGATAAGTAGTGAAGATGTCCAAGAAGTAAAAGATTTGTTTATGAAAGCTGATGTAATTAATACTTGTAGGGAGTTAGCGACAAAGTATTACGATGAAGCTCGTGATGCGCTTGAAAAATTGAAACCAGTTATAAACGATTCAGAGATAGAATTTTTTGAGAATTTACTAAAATTTGTATTAGAAAGAAAATTCTAATTACCATTAATAATTTTAATTAATGTGAAAAATTTGGTCCTTGTTGCAATTACTGGTGCTAGTGGAGTTGATTTAGCGGTAATTTTGCTAAAACAATTGAAACAAAAGGGATTACAAACAGAATTAACTATTTCAAAAGAAGCCGAGAAGATCATAAACATCGAAACTGATTACAAAGTTGATGAAATAATTGAATTATCTGATAATTACTATGAAGTAGACGATTTATCAGCAGGTCCTGCGAGTGGCTCTTACAAGAATAACATCATGGTTATAATCCCCTGCTCTATGAAGACTTTAGCAGCAATTGCTAACGGATTTGCAGACAACTTGATCACTAGAGCAGCAGATGTTGCAATAAAAGAACAAAGAAAACTTATCTTAGTTGTAAGAGAAAGTCCATTCAGTGCAATTCATTTAGAAAACATGCTAAAACTTTCGAGATTGGGGGTATTAATTGCTCCACCAATTCCATCTTATTACATCAAACCTAAAAATATCACAGAACTAAACGAATATTTTATAGGGAGAATTCTTGATCATATGAGTATTGATAGTGGGATTAAGAGTTGGGGAGAGAAGTAAGAAATTCGAAATTTATTTAATGGTTTACTTAGGATTTAACCAAAAGTAAAACCTAATTTTAATAGAATTACTTTTTTATTGCCAGTCAAGTCTGCCTTAGATTCATCCTATCATCGTTTTCCAGGCATCGTAGCCTTCCAATTCTATAGACTTAGCGATATTTTCCTGAATTTCGTCGTTCTCAGCTAGAGCAATAACTAATCCGCCCCTACCAGTTCCCGTCATCTTTGCTCCTAGTGCTCCGTTGCTTAAAGCTATTTTAACCAGTTTATCGTTAATTTCTCCCGAAACTGTGATTTCTTGAAGTAATTTATGATTTTGGTTCATTAAATTACCAATACTTTCAACATCGCTCTTAAGTAATGCTGATTTAGCTTTTTTGGATATATCTTTATAATCTTCAAATATTTTCTCAAATTTTTTAGGATTGGCTTCTTTTAATCTCCGCACATCGGCAACTACTTCTGTAGTGGAAGCTGTTATTCCCGAATTTGCGATAACTAACGCCATTTTTTTTGGCGATCGAAGGACTTCCATAATATTTTTACCACCTTTTAAATTTTTTACGAACCATATCAATCCGCCATAAGTAGAAGCAGTATTATCTATTCCTGATGGCGTTCCATGATAGGCTTTCTCGCCTTCGTAGGCAGCTTCGTTAATCTTTTCATCATCCCACATTAGAGTAAAGCTATCATTAATTGCCCGGGCTAGAGAAGTAGCTTGGGCAGCAGAAGCACCAACGCCACTAGCGGCAAATAAATCTCCAGAAAAAATTATTTCAAGCTTCTGGTATCCAACATCTATGTTCATGTATTCGATAACATTCTTTATAGATTGCATTGCTTCATCGTATTTTTTCTCTTTATAACCTGGAGTGGCTAAGCGCTGATCGATGACTTCCCACCCCTTTCCATCAACTACTTTAACTTCAGCTGTTGTATAAGAACCTAGGGCTGAAGCAATAGCTGGGAGTCCATAAACGACGAAGTGTTCACCAAATAGGATTGTTTTGCCAAATCCTTTTCCAAGACCCATTTATTTCACCTCCACAGTTCCTTCAGAACCATTAACAATTAAATTTTGTCCAGTTTTAATATTATTAATATCTATTTTATCAACACAAGGAATTTCGCTAATAATACAGCCAACAGCAATGATGGTATCTATTTCTTTATTTATAATTGCTAATGGGGCTGTATTATTTTTTTTCATTCTATACATCGTATATGACCCTACGGTTGATCCTTTACCAGTAGGAAAAACTAATATTTTGTCCGTTATTGATTGACCTTCAAGTTCGTGTCCAACTTCAACAATTTTACCGCTATCGGGATCAACACCCCCATAAAAAGAGATACCATCATTTGTTACTATAGCTTCTCCTTCAACCCTTCCTTTGTATATTTTTCTCCCCGTCAGCTTCATTTTGTAGCCTCCTCAACACATTCTTCAATAGATCCGATTTTAACTTTAAATTTATTTTTAGCTCGACCGTAATAACACGCTTTTGCTGAATCCACCATGATCCCTTTAAAGCGTCCTTTTATAGGAGCTACTACGCAACATGTATCCGCAGCAAACTTTGCTCCAGAATCTTCGATGATTTTAGAATAGCCAGCTTCGTCAGCAATCTTCTTGGTGGGTCGAGCTGTAGTTATCCAAAATTCCTTTTTTACTTTTTTTCCCTTTAATAAGTTCGCGAGGTTCGCTATTTCGTGAATTGAAGCATGAGGACAGCCTATACTTACAAAATCTATTTCAACATCTTTATCAATAAGCTCAACCCGAGCAATATCTAAGTCATTCTGATCAATCTTAAATACAATCTCGCTTGGTCTTGGGTATTTATCGTACTCAGGAGTTATATCTTCCATGTGGAATAACGCTGTTCCCCCATAAGTCGCTACGGAAGCACAAAAAGATTTGAGTTCTTCGACTGTAGCTGAAGGAATTCCAGTGATATATGGAATTTTTTTTCCTAAATCAACGAGCTTGTCTCCGATTATTTTTCCCAGTACACCAAATTCGTCTGTACCTTTAATTGGAGCATTAACTTTTACTAAAACTTGGCCATGACGATTTTGATCCAAATGATAACCGTAATTAGGAGTTTTTCCAGTTAAAGCAGCCGCTAGCGCACTTGGTCCCCCCTCACGATTTGTTCGAGCTCCTATAACAGAATTAGAATAGCAAACAGCACTACTTTCTGCCCAAGCAATATGTTGTCCATAATGAGGATTATTTCCAATCAAGTATGGAGTGCACGAACATGTAGTTATAATCCCCATTTTGGCAAATGCGTCTATAGCTCGATTTTGATTTTTCGCAAATTCCTTATCTATTCCTAGCGCTTGCCAATTTTCGCGATCCATTCCTGCGGGATTTAAGGTCGTTAAAACTCTGACCTTCCCGTCTTCTGCCATTTCGTTAAGGAATTCCAATCCTGCCTCGCCAAGATTGACATAAGAAACACCCGCTATTTGAACTCCATGAACATCGATCATACTTTCAGCATCAAATATATCGCCTAAAGTAGTTAAAATTTCCATAGATTTTTGAGTAGCTTTTCCGTATTTCCCTTCAAGCATGTCTTTTTCTTCTTGATCTAATCTCATAACTAAGCACTCTTATTGGTTAAAATACTTCTTAATATCTATTTCGGGAAAATCTGCTATTTCAAAACTCTTCCCTTTTATAATTAAAGGTTTTGTTAAATCAAATCCTATTTTAGTAGTCATTTTTGTCCCTGGTTCTGCGCTAGGATCTAGACTGCTTCCTGGTTCTTTATCTTTAACGATCATTCTACTGTCGCCTTGAAATCTAGTTGCCATAGCCCATTCTACTGACAAAGGATCGTAAATATTTATATCGCTATCTACGATAAAAATGTGCTTACAGCTACCATGACCAGCAAAAGCACCACTTATTGCTTTATTTCCATCTTCTTCTGATTTTTTATCAATTTGGACGATGGCATGTAACCAGGAGCACCCTCCAGGATTTACATTAACATCTAAGCATTTAACTCCAGCTTCGTTAACTTTATTGAATATTGTAGGTTCGCGTGGCATGCCCATTAATATCTTATGTTCAAGAGCTCCCGGCAATAAAGCTTGCCATATCGCATTCTTTCTATGAGTTATTTTCTTAACCTCGAAAACGGGTTCTTCCCTTATCGTGTCGTAAGTTTCAGTTAGATCTACAAAAGGCCCTTCGGCGTGTTTTTCATCCTTATAGACGCGCCCTTCTAAAACAAACTCAGTTTCAGCAGGAATTAAAAGATCAACCGAATTTGCCTTCACCAGTTTTATTGGTTCTAAAGCATTAGCTATTTTTAATTCGTCAAATCCAATCTCAACAGAGGTAGCTCCAGCAATTAGTATGTTTGGAGTATTTCCTATACAAAAAGCAACATCTAGTTCATCGTTTTTCTCTAAAAATGTATGAAAATTACGACCTCGAACTATTCGAGTAGAAAATTTATCTTTGGAAAACTGCATAGCTCGGTGAAAATCCAAATTCTGTCCATATTCAGGATCTCTTGCTACGACTACAGCAGAACTAATGTAGTTTCCACCGTCCTTTTCGCAATGGAATAAAATTGGTAATTTATCTAAATCTACATCTGGTTCAATTATTTCTTGACAAGGGGCATCATTAATTACTTCTGGTTCAGAGCTTTCTAATATTGCTTTCGAAAGCATTGGTATAATGTCAGTTGGAGCTACATTGAAATACGAAGCAATAACATTTTTAGTACAAAAAATATTACCTGCAACTCTGAACTTAGATTCTTTAACATTATTAAACATTATAGGAGTTGGTTCCATCTTCTTTAATATACCAGAAATCTCTAACTTCTTTGATACTTCAACATCTATTTTTTTTAATAATCCTTTTTTGTCTATACTTTCTAAATATTCTCTAAATCCCATAAACTCCATCTCATACTTTTATTTACTGCGATGTGATTTACATTTTTATTAGTTTTTACTAGAGGAATTTGTGATACACTTTTTATAAAACTAAAGGTTTTTTCCATAATAATCTAATCTGGAGAGGAAAATTATAAGACTAGTTTCAATTTTTTTTTGAAGTTGCTTTATTTTTTTTAAGATGTTTTATTATTTGAAATATTTTTTTTTATTCGAAGTATAATCTATTTTTTATACTAATTTCAAATCTAATTTTTTAAATTTAGCTGAAAATTATCTAATATAATTATTCTAAGCTAAAGTTTAGATTTAAATAACTTCTTAAAATTAAGCAAAACAAAAGTGTAATAAGGTATATATTTTTGGGAGTTTGGATGCTTGGAGATCAATGATTGGATGAGTGCTTTATAAAATTGAATAGTAAAGAAAAAATAATTCTATTGAAATTAGGTGGAAGTTTACTTACTGATAAAAACAAACCTTTCTCCATCAGAGAAGATGTCGTTAAAAGCGCAGTTCGCCAAATAATTGAAGCCAATGAAAAACTTATTTTGATCCATGGTGGTGGCTCCTTTGGTCATCCTCTCGCGAAAAAATACAATATTACAAAAGGGCTTGATAAATCTATTCCTAATCAAATTCTTGGGGTAGCTGAGACTCATCATTCAATGAATAAATTCAATAATTTTTTAATTGAGTTGTTTCTGGATAATCAATTCCCTGTTTTATCAATACAATCTTCGAGCATCTTTATAAAAAATTTAAATAAAATTGTTACAAATTCTATTGATGCGATTGAAGCCGCTTTAGACTTAAATATATTGCCAATTTTATATGGAGATATAATTTTCGATATTAGTGGTTCTTTTTCAATTATTTCAGGAGACCAAATCATCCTTGAATTAAGTAAAAATTTGAAAAAACATGATATATCAAAAGTTATCTTTACAATGGAGACTGATGGTTTATATGTGAAAGATGAAAATGATTCAGATAATTATATATTAGTTGAACAATGTAAGTGTGATGAATTAGGTAGTTTAAAACTCGCAGATATGGGACAGAAAATAGATGTAACGGGGGGCATTAAAGGAAAATTGGATTCAATTAAGAAAATTTGTGAAAATAATATCCCAGTTCAATTAATTAATGGCCTAGAGAGCAAGTATATTTATAAATCGTTGAAAGGTCAAAAAATTGATTGTACACTGGTTATAAAATAACAAAACTATAGTAATGTTGAAATTACAGAAGTTAAGACGCAATTAAATTATGTATAGAAAAATTTTATAATCTTAGTAATATCTTAATTCTTTTATTATAGGAAGTCTATTGCATTTTATTTTAAACCTAAAATAAATGCTGCTCTACGATTTTAGAGCCGAATTCTGCCTGCCTTACCTTCACTATATCTCTCTCTTGAATCCCAATTTTATTTTGGATAAAATATTGAACAGCGTCAATATCTTCAGTTCTACATAAGCAATGAATATTTGGTCCCGCATCGACAGTGAAATAACATTCAATCCCCTCTTTCTCTTTTTGTTTTACACCTTTATTAATCATCTTATAAGTCTGGAAATATTGGTTTCTATTATTTATAACAGCTTTTATAACTTTCAGAGTATCTGGATTCCAATAGAACAAAGGAGGGTCCGATGTCATCATTACACTGTGCATATAAAGACAATTTTTCTCAGAGATCATTCCTACTGTGGTGAAATCATTATTTTCAATTGCTTTTCTGATTTCTACAGATTTCTCTTGAGATTCTTTTATTTTAATCTGATTAAATAAACTAGAATGGGCTGAATCATGGCCAACATCAGAGGTGACATCTTTTTTTCCTCTGTTTATAACTGCTATTACAGCAGCTATATCGAATTCATTACATTCGCATATTTGTTCTGCATATGATGTGTCATGAGAATTTCCTCTGTTCCAGTAAACAAATCCTCCGTGAATCGAGCGAGCTGCTGAACCTGAACCTAATCTAGCGTATTTTGATAGTTCCGTTCTATTTAAATTAAGATTTAACGCTTTACTAGTACAGGTTGCGAGTGCCGCAAATCCGGAAGCTGATGATGCTAAACCTGCTGCAGTTGGAAATTTATTTTCACTCACCATTTTAAATTTTAGGGTGATGTCCGCCATTTCTCTTAAAGCTTCAACCACTTTTACAACTCTTTTCATTTGAACATTATCAAACGGAACTAATTTTTCATTGGTTTTCAAAAAACCAGTGTCCTCAATAAAATTTTCAGAAAATTCAATAGTAGTATGAGTGATCAAATCTATTCCTGATTTAGCATAATTAATTGATTCTTTCGTCATACTTACAGTATCATTTGTAGGGATATTAAGGTATGATGGTTGATCTAACGCACGACCCCAGTATTTTATTAAAGCAATATTTGGATGTGCTATTGCTGAAGCTTTCATATTATCACTAATAATAATACAATATATATAGTTTATTCTTCGTAAGAATCTAGCTTCAATAACTTTAAAGAAAAGAACTTCTAAGAAATTCATGTCCACTAAACGAAACGGGAGGGTCTGGAACCTCGTGATACTTGATCAAAACAATTAAATAATTTATAACCTAATCTTTTAATAAAAACGAAGAACAATTGTAAATATGAATAGTTATTCTTCAGAGATATCTGGTTTTTATAAACTCTCTATAAGCGAGAGATTAAAGCTTATAAAGGAGAAAGTTGGCCTTACAGATGAAGAAACAAAAGTTCTAAAGAATTTTGGTTATTTCGAACCAGAAAGTATGGATATTCTGATTGAAAATGTCATTGCAAGCTACCAATTACCATATTCAATAGCATGTAATTTCAAAATCAACGGAAAAGATTATCTTGTGCCAATGGTCATTGAAGAACCTTCCGTTGTAGCTGCTGCATCCAATGTAGCAAGAATGGCAAGGAAATTGGGAGGATTTCATTGTGAGAAAATAAAGCAAGTAATGATTGGTCAAGTTCAAATTGTGAAAATTAAAAACATGGATGATGCAGTAAGAAATATTGAAGCAAATAAGGAAAAGATTATTAAATTAGCAAATGAAAAAGACCCGATTCTTATTAAGTTAGGTGGAGGTGTAATAGACCTAGAAATTAGACCTATTGAAACTATAAAAGGACCTATGATTATAGTGCATCTACTTGTAAATGTGTTGGATGCAATGGGAGCAAATGCCGTAAACACTATGGCTGAAACTGTGGCACCTTATCTCGCAGAATTGTGTGAAGGTCAATATCTTCTTAGAATCATATCTAATTTAGCAATTCATAGAATTGCAAAATGCAAGGCGACTTTTGATAAAGATATGTTAGGAGGTCCTCAAGCTGTTGAAGCTATTATATATGCATATGCATTTGCCAAAGCAGATCCATTTCGGGCAGCAACTCACAATAAAGGGATTATGAATGGAATTATTGCGCTGGCATCAGCAACCGGTAATGATACTCGAGCGATCGAGGCAGGCGCACATACCTATGCCGCCTTAAATGGTTATTCTCCACTTAGTAAATTTGATATTGATTCAGATGGAAATTTAATTGGGGAATTAGAACTTCCACTTGCGTTTGGAATTATAGGTGGATTAACTAAAACACATCCATTAGCCAGGATTTCCTTAAAAATTCTTGGGATTAATAGTGCTGAAGAACTAGCACAAGTAGCGGTAGCTCTTGGGCTTTGTCAAAATGTAGCAGCTTTGCGAGCTTTAGCATCAGAAGGAATACAAGCAGGGCACATGAAGTTACATCAAAGAAAGAAACAAAAAAGTAATGAAGATTGAAATTTTTGCATAAAAAAAAATATCAATCTTACTTATGTTTAAACTAGTTGCTTTTTAACATCATCTATAATCTTTTCGCAAGCAAGCTGGGCAGAAATTAATGATACGGGAACACCAACTCCTGGATGGGTATAATGCCCTGCATAATACAGATTTTTAACTTTCTTACTTTTATGATGGGGTCTAAAAAGTGCAGTTTGCCGTAACGTATGAGCCAAACCAAGAGCAGTTCCTTTGTAAGCATTGAATGTGTTTTTGAAATGCTCATGTGCAACTATTTTTTTTATAACTATAGAATCCCTGATAGATTCCCCACTTATTTTTTCAACCTTTTCAAGTATCTTATCAAAATAAGGTTCACGATTAGATTCAATATCTTCAAGATCAGCAGAGACTAAAACAAGAATAGTCATGAGTTCTCCTTCTGGAGGAACAAGTGAAGGATCTGATTTAGAGGGCACTGTGATATAAATAGAAGGATCTTCTGGCCACTCGGGATTTGAACCAAGGAGTTGATCGAAATATTTGTCCCAATCTGAATTAAAATAAAAATTATGGTGTAAAAAATTATTTAATTTTTTGTTGAGACCAAGGTAAATTAGAAAGGCAGAAGGCGCAATCATCTTCTTTTCCCAATATTTCTTTGGATAAGACCGATGTTCTTTTTCCAATAACTCCATCTCTCCACTTTCATAATCTCCCGTGTTTAAAATTAGATCTGCTTCAAAATCTCCGTTATTTGTAATGATTTTTTTAGCAACTTTATCTTCTACAACAATTTTGGAGACTTCTGTGTTGAATTTTATAATTACTCCTTTTTCTAATCCCGCCTTCATAAGTGCGTCTACAATAGCACCAAAACCGCCCATAGGGTACCAAATTCCAAGGTTCATATCACAATGCGCGAGTAGAGCGTAAACCGCGGGACTAGTGGGTGGTGACGCACCGACAAAAGCAACGTGATACGAAACAATCTTTTGCGCTTTATCACTAGTGAAAAATTTTTTCACATATTTATCCAGTTTCGTAAAAATCTTAAGCTTTAATCCATCCTTAATGAGGGATTTATCCATTAAATCCCTGAAACTCCAGTAATCCTTGTAGAGAAACTTTTGAAGTGCAATTTCGTACATTTTTTGGGATTGATCTATAAATTTCTTTAGCTTCTTTCCACCTTCAGATTCAAATCCGTCAAATAACGAGTAGTTTTTATTTATATCATCCATAACATCCATAGATTCGTTTTCACTAAAAAAAACTCGATAGGACGGGCTTATTCTTATTGTTTTATAGTAATCTTCAGGTTTCTTTCCAATAATGGAGAATAAATTTTCATATGCTTCAATCATCATATACCAAGAGGGTCCCATATCAAAGGTATAACCATTTTCTTCCCATACCATAGCGCGTCCACCAGGTCTATCATTTTTTTCGAGTAATGTTACCTCATATCCTGCATCTGCTAAAATTGCAGCTGATGCTAGACCTGTGAAACCAGCACCTATAACAATTACCTTTCTTTCTTCTTTTTGCTTCATTTTCAAAACAACTATTTTTTAATCCTAAATGAATTCTTTAAAACATTCAATATTATCCTTCGTTTAGAAGGCTTTACTTTTACATCATAAATGATAAATGGATTATTCCTAATTTGTAATCCTGTCCATTTATACATATCTGAGGCAGTCTTAATAGGGACATAGTATCTCCTTGGAATAAATTTAAATCCACTTTCTGCCTCCTTTACCCACTCAAAGTATTGGTCAATTTGGTTCTTTATAAATCTCTCAAATTCTGTCTTTTTTTTCATTGCTTCTTCTTTGGTCAAATTATTTAAAGAATAACCGTTTAAAGGAAGATAACGTCTCCCAAAAGTATTGTCTTCTTTAACATCTCGAATAAAATTAATATACTGCATCGCTCTTCCCAATCTTTCTGCGGCAAAATATGATTTTTCAGGCAAATCAAGAATTTTAGCCATAAATAAACCAATAACTTCTGCCGATCCATGCATATATTCAATAGTTTCATCTAGAGTGTCGTAATTCCTTTTTGTAAGATCCATTTCCATCGCATGGAGAAAATCTTCAGCCCAAATTTGTTCAAAATTCCTTCTTTCCATTAGTTCAGCGAAAGAATCAATGATAAAATCATCAGTCTTCTTTCCAGAAAGCGATTGCCTATACAAGTTACAAAAATTTAGAAATTCCTCCTTTTTTTGTGGGACTGCATCAACAAAGTCGTCTGCTACCCTCACAAATCCGTATAAGATGAAAACATCTCTTCTTACAGATTTTGGAAAGAAAATACTGCTATTGAAGTACGTCGTACTTCCTTTTTTAAAAATGTCACGATGGACTCTTGAAATTTCCATGTTATTAATTGATTAACTTTTTTTAATTATTATATCATTTGCTTTAAAAATATTAATTTTACTTAAATCAATCAGAAAATGATCTCAAATAATTTCGAAATTTTTTTGATATCACTTCTTTTAAAACGAACTATCGCTTCGAAAAGATATATTTTTGTAGATTATATCAATATAATATAAGATTAAATTTTATTTTTACTTTATTTTTTATATAATTATGTTAAATCTTACTGATTACCTTCCATTTCCGATAGCGATAGTGCTTTACATCGGTATTATGATCCTTACTATTATATCAATGGAGGGCGTCGCATGGCTCCTCCACAGATTTGTTATGCACGGATTTGGCTGGTTTCTGCACGAGGATCATCATAGATATACAGAAGGGAGATTTCAGAAGAATGACACTTTTGCTGGGATTTTCAGCTTACTATCCTTCATGTTGATATTTTTTAATGCAAGAGAATTAAATATTCTGTTCTGGATGGGGATAGGCGTAGCTTTATATGGTGTGGGGTATTTTATTTTCCACGATGTATGGTTTCATAGGAGGATTAAAACTAAGTATAAACCAAAGAGTAGTTACATGAAAAGAATATTCAAAGCTCATTCTTATCACCATCAGACATCCAATTCAAAAGGACCAGGCAAATCTTTCGGCTTTCTCTATGCGTCTAAGAAGTTTAACATTAAATAGTGTCTCTACTTATTTGCAATTTTTTAAAATTTATATTTAACCATAGAAAAGTGTTAGATTCTTTACCAAACATCTTTCATTTTTTGGTTGAAATTCAGAAAAATGAAAATTCGATTTTTTAACATTTTATGCTTAGCTTAAATACTTTGATTAAATACTTCAAGAGGAAGTTATTCAAAATAAAAAATTCTTTTATTCATTCTAATCTGCAAAAAATTTTTATTAAATTTATGAATATTTAATCTAGTATGAAAGATTCAACAGAAGAAGATTTCTTCTTTAATGTGGGTATTGATTCATTAGGTTTCTATACATCAAAGTCTTATGTTGATCTAGAAGAATTAGCTAAATTCAGAGATATCGATCCAGACAAATTTTTAAAGGGACTTTTAACAAAAGAGATGCGAATTCCTGAATCTGGAGAAGATATCATTAGCATGTCTGTAAAAGCGGGTCAACACGCACTTTTAAGGGGAAATATTGATCCTAAGGAAATTGATGCTATTTTTGTAGGAACAGAAACAATGACTTATGCCGTAAAATCTGTCTCCAATATCCTTACAGATGTATTGGGGACTTCTTTAAACTGTGTGACTCAAGATGTCTATAATGCTTGTGCAGGAGAAACTCTCGCAGTCTTAAATGCCATAGGTCTCATCAATAGCGGAATCATTAATAAAGCCCTTATTATTGGGGCCGATATTTGTAGCTATGAGCTCAAAAGTGCGGGAGAACCAACTCAGGGCGCAGCTGCAGCAGCGGTAGTAATTTCTAAAAATCCTCGTATTGCTGCTTTTGGAAAAAAATTTGGGAAATACTCAGCTAATGTAAACGATTTTTATAGAATGCCATATGAGAAATATCCTGTGGTTTTTGGTAAATACTCAATAGATTCTTATATCAAATTCCAATTAGGTGCATTTGATGATTTCTTCCAAAATGCAGGACCTTTATTACCAGACTACATGGTTTTTCACTCACCATTCGCTAAATTACCTTTAAAAAACGTACAAAATCTTCTTTTAAATAGATGGGACACTATGAAGAGAATTTTGTTCGATAAACCTGTTAAAAACACTGATTCTATTGGAATCCAAGAACAGGCATCTGATTATTTAAAAGAGTTACTTATCCCTGTTATAGATAAAATAAATAAAGAAGAAAATGTGCCGAATACGGATGAATTGAAAGAAATATTGTTTAATAAACTAACATATAAGGTTCTTCCCACGCTTAATGTGCCTATGTCTATTGGTAACATGTATTCTGCATCCACATGGGCTCAATTGATTTATCTGCTAGAAACTGCTGTTAAAGAAAATGACTTGATATATTTTGGATCCTATGGATCAGGGGCTACATGTATCTCCGGAATGCTCAAAGTAATGCCGGAATTTAAAAAAATCGTGAAAAAGACACCTAAGGTGGAGGATTTTATTCGAAACAAAGAACGCAAATCAATTAGTGATTATGAAGCTCAGAGAAAGGGTATTGATGCAGATGATATCCGTTATGCTCACATCGAACCAATTGATTCGAAGGAAAATTTTTTCATAGAAATGACGGTGTGTGATGATGGTTGTATACTTTCAAATTTAGAAGGATTTAACTATTGTCCAGGTGGTAATACTCGCTCCTACAAAAAAAGCTATCCCATGTATGCCGTGGTAAAATCTGATCCCGTCAAAAATATCGATGAAAAGGATTTTTTATCTGAATCTATAGTAAGATTATCTATTGATGCGAAAAAAGGTCAAATCGTCGAATATAATTTATTACGAGCGGGAAAATCTGAAACGAAAGGCTGTGTATTAAACGGATTTATTAATTGGAAACCAACTTATAAACCAATTAGTCATCCTTTAGAGTAATCTTGATTAACTATATTCGTGTTCTTTTTTTTATTATTATTTAATTTCAATATTTCTTTGTTTTATCCAATTTTTAAGAGACGATTCAATCACAATGGGAGTTTTTATTAGTTCTCCAATGTCCTTGCTGCCCGTTAAAAGCATCGTAATTCTTAATTCTCGTAAAATTTTCTCAATAAATTGATAAATTGACTCTTGTCCTTCCAAAGCGACCATCAGAAACGGTCGAGCCATCGCAGCGAAATGTGCTCCTAATCTTAACGCTTTAGCGATATCAATTCCATCCCTTATCCCACCACTCCCAATTATTTTAATTTTGGAAGTATTGTTCACCATAGAACTCACTTCGATAATGCTAGCTGCAGTGGGAATCCCCCAGTCCCAAAACAATTTTCCTAAATCCATCTTGGATTTAATACCTTGTTTTTTTGCTCGATAGTATTCAACAGCAACCCAACTTGTTCCTCCTACTCCAGAAACATCAATGATATCAACCCCGATTTCAACTAATTGTTGGGCAACTTCCCTTGAAATTCCGCAACCCGTTTCTTTAATAACGATTGGAATATTATATTGTTCTTTTAGAGCTTTTACTTTTTTTATTGCGCCCGAAAAGATTTTATCCCCTTCGGGTTGAATAACTTCTTGGATAACATTGAGATGTATTGCTAACGCATCCGCACTGATATTTGTTATGAGTTCTTCCACATAATCAAAATTCTCTGATGTTGCTACTTGAGCGATTCCTATGTTTCCAACTATCGGAACATCAGGTGCAGATTCTCTAACAGCAGCAAATGTTCCTTTCGTTTCTGGATGTCTTAGTATGACTCTTTGACTTCCAACCATCATTGGAATTCGATATTTTTGAGCAGCTTTAGCGAGGGAGATATTAATTTTCTTTGTTAATTCTGTACCACCAGTCATCGCCCCAATGATAAGTGGTGCAGATATAGATTTCCCTAAAAATTTACATGACAAATCAACATCATCCATATTTAATTCAGGCAGCGTATTATGCACAAATTTGATATGTTCAAGCCAAGTTGTAGTATGACTTTCAACATTCTCTTTGCTTACAAGTAAAATATGCTCATCTTTTCTATTCTTTATTGGAATATTTGATATATCCATAATTTCACCTTGAACTAAAGGTTTTATCTAATGGAGTTACAGAAACACTTTTTATAAAATTAAAGTTTTTAGCTTATTAAAAGGAAATAACTTTTCACCTGATGAATAGTTTAATATAGAGATCAGTTTAGCTAACGAGCAGAACAATCCTTATCGCAATAAAGAATGTTGCTTGGATTAAAACAAACCAGGGACTGTGAGGGCTTTCTTGAAGCAGGATCCGTTCATTTTTAGTTATAGATAATAAGGTTAATGCAAATGAAAAGGAAATTAAAAACCAAGCAAAATAGTTTTGAATAGGTATATTCAAGGGGTCACCAGTTAATGTCCAAAGCCAATAATTTAATCCAACAGCTGCGGGTTCCATCAAGAAATCAAAAAAAGTTGCAAATGCAGCCGTAAATATTGCTGTAAACAAAGTCTTAATCCTAGCATTAAATCTTGATTTAAATAATAGGTTCACTAACCATTCTGAAAGCAATACTAATGATAAAATGATGAATACCCAATTTAAACCTATTATTACCGGGACATTAAATAACTTCGGGCCAAGCACATCACCATAATAGTAGGGTCCAAAGACAAAACCTTGAGAAACTCCAAGTACTTCTAATAAGAAAGTGACAATGTATGCTAGTATTATCCATAATACTAAATATCGTTTTTTTAAACATTTATGAATAGCCCATATACCAGAAATCAAGATTACGAAGGGAGTTAAAACAACCATAAAAGGATAAGTATAATCCCAATAATGACCAATTATACCCACAGCAAAAAATATTGATAAGATTATAGTTTGAAATTTCCAATTACTTATTATTGATCTAATTTTGCTCAATTTACTCACCAGAATATTTTTCAACGAGATTAGCACAAATTTTACCTGATAGTAAAACTAAAGGCATTCCACCACCAGGATGTGCACTACCTCCACAAAAATACAAACCTTTAATGCGTTTACTCCGATTTCTATGACGCATAAATGCTGATGTCACAGAATTCGAACTTATACCATAAAGACTGCCGTATTTAGATCCTGTCCGCTTCTCTATTTCTGGAGGAGTAAGGATCCCTTCAGTTACAATATGAGATTTTATATTCGTACCTAAGCGTTTTGATAATAGATTGATGGCAGCATTTCTTGCATTGGAAACCAATAAGTCCCAATCTTGATTCTGATTTGATGGTGCATTGAGAAGAACAAACCAATTTTCACAATCTTTAGGAGCATCAGTGGGTGTTAATTTTGAGGTAATATTGACATAGACAGTTGGTTCCTCTGCCATGATATTATCTTCGAACATTGCCTTAAACTCGGCGGTATAATTAGACGAAAAAAAAATGTTATTCACTGAAAGTTCCTTAAAAGTTCGATTAATACCCCAATAAAAAACAATACCACTCGAACTTGGTTCGAGTTTTCTATATCTTTTTGCTTCCTTTGAATTTGGTAAATTAAGGAGTGTGTCATATGTATAAAGAACATCAGCGTTAGATATTACAACATCATAATCTATATCATTTGATGCTGTGTTAATACCAAGTATTTTCTTTTTTTGTACGTTAATTTTTTCGACTCTCTGCCCAAATATAAAATGAACACCTAACTCCTCTGCAGCTTTATGAATTTTTTTAGGAATTTCGAAAATACCCTCTTTAATTCCATATCCACCACCAATATACTCTATAAACGGTATAATAATCATAGTTGCTGGAGTTTGATAGGGATCTGATCCATTGTATGTAGCATATCTATTAAAAAGCTGAACAATACGAGGATCTTTGAAAAATTTCGTATTAAGTTTATTTAGAGTGCTAAAAGGATGAATACCTGCAAACCGAATCAGTTTAAGAAGAACTGATGGCTTTATTAAATTCCTAATTTCATGAATTGCTTGGGTTAAAAAAAAATTTCCTCCTAATGAATGAACTTTTTCTGCTTCTTTTAAATATTTCTTGAAGGAATTTTGACTTCCAGGAACAATTTTTTCCAGTTCAAAGCCGAATTCTTCAGTATCGGCCCATGCTTTGAGGTATCTCCCATCTGATAGATAATAAGTACAAATCTCTTCCAGTTTAACTAACGTAAGTTCTTGATGCACATCTTTTCCTGCAGTTTGAAAAACATCCTCAAAAACCCAAGGCATTGTTACTAGAGAGGGACCGGTATCAAACCGATATCCATCAAAATATTCTTCAGCTGCTTTTCCACCTGGAAAGGATTGAGCTTCGTATACATCCACATCCCATCCCTTGGCTTTTAGATATATTGATGCGGATAATCCACCTAAACCCGCACCAATAATCGCAGCTTTTTTCAATTTATGTATGCCTCTTAAAACTGTATTTTCTGAATAAAAAGTAAAAGAAAAGATAAAGACTAATAAGAGAAAAACTATAGAAAAAATCCTCAATCGGTATAGAAATAACTCTAAAACCAATAATTGCCTCACTACTATAAGAGACAATAGGTAGGAAAGTAAAAATGCCATTAAAGATTAAAAAAGGAATATAACTCAGAAATAGAGCGGTTATTGTCCAACGGGATTGGAATTGTTCGAACTTTATTAAACTGATTAATAACATAGTAATAAAAAATACTATCCCATCGATCACTGTATACCCTTTATCTGGATAGAATATCAAGGGTAGAATCCCAATTAACCCAATAGCTATAATTACATATCTCGAAAAAAAGAATTTCTTTTCTTTTATATACGCTCGAACACATTCATAGATAAAAATTGTTGCATAAGGAACAGAGATAAAAAAAACCCATTCTCCTATAGGAAGATTAAATATTTTCAGTATTCCTGCGTAATTTTCTGAGAAAGACCAATGTCCGATGTTTGTCACAATTATATCCCAGATAATAAAACTACCACTAACGACAAGAATACTCAAAAATAGCGGGGGCCATCTACGCCAAAAGCTCACCTTTTTATCAAAAGATAAAAAAAATGGACCTAAAATCACAAAAAAATTTAACCAGAAATAGATTGACATAAAATTTTATCACGTTTATGATTGTTTGATATTAATTGAATACTATAAATTTAAAAAATTAATTGCTTATGAATTTTAAAATCCTTATTTTGGATTAGTATAAAGTACCTATTCATCGATTTTTTATAAAACCCTTAGAATTTATTGTGTTCATTTATCACGCCATTAAGGGGGGTTTCAGTAATAGAAGGTTTTACATTATTATAATACAAAAGAATATAAGCTTAGTAGATATTATCGACGGGATAATACATAGGGCTCCAATTTAATAAACCAATCGCATTAAAGTTTGTTTCGTTTTCTTTTACAAGGCGCCTGATCTCGTATTCTAAGCAAGCTCCTGGTTTAACATCTCCCGTTATCCTTACAAAACCGTTATAAAGGTAGTTTAGGTTGTTTTCGTTAGGATTTTCAACTGGTTCTGAGTCTAATACAGCATATAGTGGAAAGAACTTTTCATGGAATCCTGAGTGACCTTTCGGACAGTGGTTTAAACCTTCTATGTTTGGGAGGATACATCCCTCGTCGCAGAACCGAAGTGTAAATCCTCTTTTATCATTCTTTTCGTGTTCAACAATTTTTCCTAAGACTGTTTTTTGTAAGAATTCACCGGTTTTGATCTGTTCATATTCTTTAATGGTTTTCAGCTCTTTATTTTGAATAAAATCACTAATGTGAGGTGATTGGTCTATGATTTTTCTAAATCCCTTTTTGAATTTTAGTAAACCAGAAATACAAGTAGCCCCTGAGCCATAGGAACCGAAGTAGACGATGTCATTAGTCCTTGCATATTCTTCAGCGATAAATATTATCTGTGCCCAAATTGCTGCATTATACATATTTCCAAAGTGGGAAGGAACTCTTAATTGGGGGAGGACTTTCTCTGTGAAATTACCAATAAGTTTATATGAGATACTTTCCAGCGTTTCCGATGAATAACCTCTCTCCTTTAACTTCAAATACAACCATTCAGGTAACACTGTAATGTCGTGCATAAAAGAATCGAGTTTCTTAAGTATGGAGGATTTTATATTATTCATATTTATTTTTGGCAGATCATTAATATGTTTTATCCAGCGTTTTTGAATTATCTCTTGCATGCATTTAATAGGTAATTTTGAGAAGGGTGCGTGGAAAGTATAATAATCCGCGTGAAAATCGCCAATATTTTTAACAAGATCGTCGTAAGCTTTTAATTGGAAGTCAAGATAAGTTTTAACCGAATAATGACCAAACGCTTTAGCCTCTTTTTCATTAGCAGCGCGAAAAAAATCATCAACATTTCCCGATACTTTCCCGAATTTCTCACTGAAAGAAGCAACCCGGGGGTGCTTTGATATTACTAGTGCGACTGCTCCTGAGCCTTGAGTTGCTTCGCTTGGCGAACCTAAATGATAAGAAGAAATATCAGCACTTATAACGAGTGCTTTGCTAATGATATCTTTTTCGATTAGAGCAATAGCATTGAGGAGGGCTAGTGTACCACCAGCACAGGCGTTGTATGTATCTTGGGTTATAGAATTCGGAGATATTTCTAACAGTTCAGCAAAGATATTAGAAACACTCTTTACAGCATAAGTTATTGTTTCAGTCCCTACAAACAATGCGTCTATACTTTTAGGATTTATCCCGCCTTTATTTAAAGCTTGATATCCTGCTTTTAAGCCTAAGGAAATGATATCTTCGTTAACCTCGGGAACTCTCATCTCGTGAGCCATTAAACCCTTACTAAACTTATTGGGATCTACTTTTCGCGATTCTGCTAAGTCGTCCAATTTTATATAATATTTTGGGGCGTGAAAACCTATACTATCGATGCCAATGTCGCTGAATAAATAGTCGTTGCCAATCATTCGCAATTACTCCCTTTCGAATAAGTTCTTGTATAAATAATATTTGAGCAATTAAAGTTTAACCGTTAGGATTTATAATATCGCTTTACTCAAAAGTTTATTTGTTCAAACATTTATTTGAATATTAAAGATTTTAAGCTTATTGGTTATTTAAGAATTCTCTATAAGTTAATACTTTTAACTGTTCATACTATTAAATGTGTTATTACAATCTCTACACTTGAATTTTTATTCATAAAAGATTATTTTTTATTCTGAACCAGTCTTTTAACAACGATATGTAAGTAATATTATTAATCCGAATTTTAAGAGAAAAGTTTTATAAACAATACTTTCATATACATTTATGACTTTTGTGTCAAACTTCATTTTTTAATTAATTTTATAATATCAAATATGTTAGAGTTGTTGTGAGGGGGTATGCTTTCTTACGTAGGTTGGATTACCGGTGGCACAGCAATAGTTGTTGTTATTTTCGGTTGTATATTTGGATTATTCCTTATATCCAAATCAAAGAAATCAAAAACTAAGCTCCTTTTTTATGCAGGATTAATGATTATATTTGGTGGTCTTTGTTATTTAGGATCAAGTTACGATTTCTTAATAATTCTTTTATCGGGTAGCAATATGGATAACACATACGGATTACTTGGTATTTTAGGTGGTATGTGGATAATCCCTGGTCTTTTAATTGCGATATATATTGGTGTTGAACTATTAACACCAGACAAAAAAAGGTATATTATCCCGATCTATTTAATTTTGGGTATAGTTTATGAATTATTTATTTTTTTAGATCCATTAGGATCTCATACATTTATACCACCGACAAAATCAGGTGAAGATTTAATTGAAGATATTTTTAAGATCGGGGCTCCTGCAGGTATTTTGAGTGTTATTTTTTTGTTGTCAATGTTAACTTTTAACGGGTTCGGATTCTTATTAAGAAGCTTTCAATCTAAAGGTGTAGTAAGAAAAAAGTATTTATTATTATCAATTGGATTTTTTTTATATCTCACATTTGGAATACTTGATGGTTATGCAATTCCCGGTATTGCTTTAATTTTCGTTAGACTTGGTTATTTGATTGCTTTTTTGTTTATGTATTCTGGTTTAAAACCTCATAAACCTGCTAAACCCAAGAAGAAGAAAATACCTACCAAAAGAGAGATTGAACTTGCCTCTTACATGTTAGGAAAACCTATACCGACCGAAATAATTGGCAAGAATATCCCAATTAGTAATGAAATACAACACAGGATACTAATATTTGTGAGTTATGCAACAAAAGATGTAAACTTATTCAAAATACATGAAATAGTTAAAATGCTCACTAATTTCCAAGAGATAAAAGATGTTCTTTACTGGGAAGAGGACATGGATGATAATATATTTGAGTATATGAATGAAAACCTTAACAAATGTGATATCATAGTCTTATTCTGTTCCAAAAACGCACTTAATTCAGTACCCGTTAAGAAGGAGTGGACGGCTGCCGAAGCGATAGGAAAACCAATAATTCCTGTATTTTTTGATATTGATCATATTCCTACCCTACTTAAATCAAGATTAGGCATTGAATATGACTTTTACGATATTCAAAAAAATATTCACGGCCTCCACGATCTTATTTTGAAAAAATTTTTAGGCTCAATCGAATAATTCAATTATATTTTTTGCTTGTATTTCTACCTCTTCCCTCAAATAAATAATCTAACTTAACCCAAGGAGCATAGCAACTATTTTAACAAGATTTAATAGAAATCAAAATTATAATATGTCTTCTAGCATTTTATAATTATAAGAATCACAAAAAGAGTAATCATCTTTTAAAGAGTCAAATAGGTTTGGAAGATCAAAAAAGAATGGCAGAAGATAAATTGCCTAAACACGTTGGATTAATTTTGGACGGAATTTAAATGTGATTACCACTTTTAAACGTAAACCGACGTTGGGCAACGAAAAATCTGCTTGGTGCAAATGTTGGCCATCTAATTGGATACCAGAATTTAAAAGAGAGATTATTTGATTTTTTTGAAGCTGGGATTCATTATTTAAGTATCTACGCTTTATCGCTTGAAAATCTAAAAAAAAGAAGCGAAGAAGAGATTAAATATATATTCCGTATAATTTTAGACGCAGTTGATGCTGTAATTCAGGAAGCAACTGTTAAAGAAGAAAAAGTTAATTTTAATGTAATTGGACGAGTACATTTATTACCAGAAGCAGTTCAAAAGAAGATTAATGAATTAATTGAATTTACGAGAGAAAACGACCAGAACTTTATTAATTTGTGCATAATGTATGATGGTCAGGAAGAGATCGTTGATGCAGTAAAAAAAATTATTAAAAGCGGTGTAAAAGTAGACGATATTGATAAAAATATGGTTAAAAGTTGTCTTTATACTTGTGATTTTCCTGAAGTTGATTATATCATAAGAACAGGAATGGAAGATGGAGCAAGAATTTCAGGATTTTTATTGTGGGATGCTTCCTACGCGGAATTTAAGTTTCGGACCGATTTGTGGCCTGATTATGACAAAGAAATGGTCCTTGAAGATATACAAGAATATGCAAATCGAAATAGAAGGAAGGGGAAGTGAACTTTTTTATTTGTAAATATTTAAAATCAATAAGTTTTATATTGTTGATATTAAGGTAATATAGCACTTGTTCACGATTTTTACACTCTAAGGAAACCATAAATAATATCTATTTTACGCAATTAATTATACTACAAAAACCAAATACATTTTCAATTATGTCTAACGCAGATCCGAATCATGTAATATCGATTAGTATAACTAAGTTTCCTCAGAACCTTCTAATTCCAGATGTTGATAATGCTGTTTCCTTCCAAGTTATCAATAAATCTACTAAGGAAGAACATTTCAAATTCATGTTTGAAGGAGAGAATCTCGAGATCGACATCAAGCCAATTGAATTTCTAAATGAAGTTCTCTTCAAGCCGGGAGAAACTAAAAAGATAAATTTACAATTGAAACCGACAGCGAACGGGTTTGGTAAATTAACAGTAAATGCATACTGGATGAAATTAGTTGAAATCACGGTAAAAGTTCAACAGATTAGGGATAAAATTTCTTCAAGTAGGATTCGACAAATTTTAAAAGATAAACAATTTCTCAATTCCAATAAAGGAGATAAATTTAACCCAAAAGACTTCATAATCACATCAAACAAGAATGAAATTAAGATAATTGAAAAAAAAATTAAGGAAGCTACAATTCGCCTTGAAGAGTCACAGAATAATAGTCAATCTCCCACTCTCTTTAGGGCCGAAGTTGAAAATTTGAATACAAATTTAAAGAACCTCGCAAAATCGTATCTTTCGAATGGGGAGTTTTACAAAGCGTTAGAGAATTCATTGAAGTTAACTAATGAAAGTGAAAAGTTAGAACTATATTATAACCTAATTAGAGCTAACGCAACTCTTAATCTCGAGAGTAGTTTACAAGTTGTTGAAAAATTAAATGATCAAAATAAAAAAAATCAAATCGCGAAATGTATTGCACT
>JABXKD010000159.1 GCA_013375475.1 Promethearchaeota archaeon | reverse complement strand
AATTAGTATGTTAGTTACAAATCCTTCTTAAATAAAACTTATTCTACGAATTATAAGGGTCGATAATCCCACCTATTTGTTGAAATAACTTTCAGAATTTATGAATTCTCTGTATAATCTCTTTTTAAATCTACATAATCTTTAAGTTTATTAACTATTCAATCTAATATAATTAACATTGAAGACATTATCATTCTATAGGTGCACCTAAAATAACTGAAATTCAAGATATTGATCGAAATCTCAAGGCAGAAAATCTCGTAAGGGAAACCAAAATCCTTAACATTGCGAGGTTAGCTAAAATGTTGGTTGACCTATTTGGTTTAGACGAGCCATTTCAAAAAATCGGAAAACACGAGGGTGAGGAAATTGAATTGTACTTAAAAGAATTAGATGGATACATCACATTTACCTTAACTTCTGAGAGACAGAATTTTGAATGCCGCGCTCAAAAATCTAAAGCTTCGTTAGCCCGAATCACTATTAATGTTAAAGAAGAAAAGATTTTGCAGGTTTTAAGTAGTATTATTCGTTCAAAGAATAATGTATTTGGATTAGCTAAGCTCCTAAAATATTTAATTCCTGGAAAAGCACGAATTAAAGGTTCTTATATCGCTGCAATCAAATTAGTACGTTGCTTAATGATTGGAAAGCACGAAGTATATAAACAGAGCACGTGAGGTGTAAAAAATGAATTTAAAAGATGACCCATTTCTAAATATCTCAAATTCTATAATAAATCCTTATATTGAAGATTGGCAAGCCTCGAACAAAAAAATTATTGGATATTATTGTACTTATATACCAGAAGAACTATTACACGCCGCAGGAATTTTACCATATAGAATTCGAGCCACTGGAAATAAAGATACAGAATTAGCGGATACATATATGGTTAGATTTACCTGTTCCTTTGTTAGAGCAACATTAGATTTAGCACTAAAAGGGGCTTATAATTTCATGGATGGTTTTCTAATCTGTAACAGTTGCGACCATAGTAGAAGGATGTTCGAATTATTTGACTTGAAAGTATTTAATAAAGAAAAAATTGATAAAAAAATTAATAGATTTTATCTCTCAATACCACATATAATAACTGAAGAAGGATTCCATTGGTATTTAAAAGAGATTGAAGAATTACGCGAAGAACTCGAATCAGCATATAATTGTGAAATTTCAGATGAAAAGTTAAATCACTCAATAGATATTTACAATCAAAATCGAGAATTATTGAGAGAACTTCACAAATTACAAATTCAAGAATTTCCTAAAATTAATGGAACAGATGCTCTACAAATTTCTATGGCAAATGCTTCTGTACCTAAAGAGATTGCGAATAAAGAATTAAAGAGGATTTTAAACGATTTGAAGAAGAAGGAAGAAATGGATGTTGGTTCAAAGAAACGGATTATAGTCGTAGGAAGTGTTGTGGACAATATCGATTTTATTCAACTCATTGAAAACTCAGGAGCATTTGTTGCATCGGATTTTATCTGTTTTGGGACGCGCAATTTTTACGATTCAATGGACTTTGACCATGGTGGAAATCCTGTTAGTAGTCTCACAAAAAGATTATATTATCGAATTTCGTGCCCAAGAATGATGGATGATCACGAAAATAGATTAAATTTTTTAAAAGAGGAAATCAAACGCGCTAATATTGATGGCGTAATACTACAACGAATAAACAATTGCGATTTACACGGTTGTGACAACATGCTCTTCACTCATGAACTCAAGGAACTTGATATACCTGTGTTGAATATTGATCGAGAATCGTATCAAGCAGATACTACGCGATTACAAACAAGAATTGAAGCTTTCATAGAAATGATTAAATAGAGGGAATATTACATTTGATAAATGAGAGCGAAATGGAAAATCGAATCATTCCTTACAAGATGCTATTAAAGGCATTATCATCTACTCAAGAGTTAGTAGAACGTATTCTTCCCGAAAATGGTATCCCTTCGTTAAGAATAGGCTTAAAATATATCAAATCCGTTATTGAAAATATCATAAAAAAAGCCGGTGAAGGTCTTCCAATTATAGGTTATCATTTCGCACTTCCAGCAGAATATTTAAGTTGTTTTGATTGTGTACCAATATGTATTGAAGGAACTTCATACTTTCTTGCTACATTATTATTAGGGGGCGTAGAAAAATATTATGACTTAATAGGTAATTGGGGACATCCTTTTCATACCTGTACTTCACAAAAAGGAACGATGGGTATGACATTAGAGGATTTATTCCGTTTTGATGCTATTATTACACCAAGTGCGCCCTGTGATTCAACTTGTGGCTCATATGGCTACTTCAAATATGCTAAAAAATTTCCTACAGTAATAGCAGATACTCCTTTTTTAAACGAAGAGAAAAGCCAATTATATTATGCAGAAGAAATAAAGAGAAGTTTGCTTGATTTAGGAAAAATTATCAATCAAGAACCTGATTTTGAAAAATTACGTTACCATATTGAAATAGAAAATCAAGTACTAAAGAAGAAAACTGAAATCTTTGAATTAATTAAATCAACTCCTAGTCCCATAGAGAACATGTTTAATCCGGTATCGGCTGGTGCAACTATCTTTATTTCAGGAACTCAAGAAAACCTATCTTTCTACGATGAAATGCTCCGTACTATTAAAAAGAGATTTAGAGAAAAAAGTCATCACGGGGGAGAAGAACATATTCGAACGATATGGCCATACATGTTAACCTTTTTTGATATCTCTTTTTGTGAATGGCTCGATCGCGAACTTGGATTGAGTATATTAATGGATATTTTTAATTATAATTTCTTTGAGCCTATTAACACAAAAT
>JABXKD010000158.1 GCA_013375475.1 Promethearchaeota archaeon | reverse complement strand
AATACTGATGCGTGCGCTGTTAATCTTTTAAAAAAGGGGATTTTGCGGGTGATATTTCCATTGGTCCGGGGTCCAAATAAGCATTCTATTCTTGTTCATGAACTCGGTCAACTAGGTCTTCCCAAGTGAACACCTCAAAGCATACCAGGGTTTCCGTCTTACGTACAAGTGGAGA
This sequence comes from Promethearchaeota archaeon, assembly GCA_013375475.1. Classification (GTDB taxonomy): domain Archaea; phylum Asgardarchaeota; class Lokiarchaeia; order Sigyniarchaeales; family SOKP01; genus SOKP01. The sequence continues at coordinate 2,686 of JABXKD010000158.1, read as the reverse complement.
ATTTCTCAGACCAAGGATCCTGCGGTCTATATCCTTCATTGTTCCATGGAACTGGATGATGAAATCAAAAGAACCGTGAACGAAATCCATCCGCTCCACTTTAGAGTCTAAAATCAACCCCTTAGATAAGATTTCTTCGCTGAACTCTCTCTCCTTTCCAGGTTGAATCTCTATGAGCACATAGGCGCGATTATTTTTGGGATTCATAGTAATTTTTCTCCTTCAAATTATTTCGCGGGTTCAGAGGGTTCTATCATCAATTGTATCACTCTCAGGCGGGTAAGGGTTGGGGTTAGACAATAAGGATGGTTTGAGTATTTAGTTACAAGAAATGTAACTCGTATATATGGAGTTTAACCATGTTTTTCCGATAGCAAACATTCGTCACCCAAATTGTAACTCATTCCATATTTAAGGAATAAAATGTAGGTGGCCGGCGCGCGCATCTATCGAAGTGAAATTCTATGTTGAATCAAAGCTCTCTTGCGCCTGAGCTAACTAGGAAAAGTATTCTTTGGCTATCATCACAATTTTGAGCCAAAAAAGGGGGGAAATGGATTTGATGTTTGTGTCATTTAACGATCTGAATCAACCTGTAAGTTGATCCACCTGGTCGTCCAGCAGCCATACAGACGCTACAAGGGGGGAAATTATCATCTATAGAAATAGGCATATCATTTATTTTTCCTGCTCGTTCGCATTGTTCGCAACGATAAATTCCTGAGACCGGAGCTTCCTGACCTGTCCCATATCTTAAACCTATAGACATAATCCATCAGAACTAAGTTTAACTATGGATTGTATAAAACACTTTTGGGTGTAATTTTAGAATTACTCTTTTAGTTTCAGTTTGCTCTCTGCTCCTAGTTCTTACTATTGATCTAAAGTGGTAAATTCAGATTTGGTGATTTGGGTTTGGGGATTAAATTTTAACCCTTGAATATTTAAAAAGAGGGGATTTTGCGGGAGACATCTCCAGTGCGAACGCGAAACAATAATTAGAAAATCCATTTTCGATTTTTATTTTCTTGTTTTAGGTATTGTACAACCACAGTTGGCACAGAAATAAAAGTTAGACTTCATTTCAAGATCTTGACTAATAAGGTCTATAGTAGCCTTACAAATTGGACAAGTAATTAGCTTACTGTTGGAAAAACCGTTCAAAACTTCATCAACTATATCATTAACAAAGACCTCAGTCACTAAAAAACCATCCATAAGTTCCTGCATAAAATCTTGGCAATCACGCTATATGTGTCGTCTTCCCAGACAAGAAATGTTCCATTTTCGGATAATACTAAACTCTAGCAAAAAACCAAATAGAGAACAAATCAAGATGAAGAGCCACATAAGACCAACTAATGATAACAATAGAAAAGTACCTGTACAGAAATGTTGTTTACACCCGAACCGTTAGCTTTTGGGACTCCATTTTCCCATTATCGTTCCTTTTCTTCCTTTTTTGGTGGAACGCTGTCTAACTTGGTAGTAATGTCCTTTGATTTTAATCCTCTTTCTAGGTTTATTTGACATTTCAACCCAATATACAATTTATCCTTTTTACAGAAAAGCTTTGAGAAGTAAAAATTCATCATTAGAAAACTTATCTGAAATATTCTATTTAAAATCTAAACAATGACAACCCTATAACATTAGACAATCTCTTAAACAACAAATTGAAGCAGAATCCACTGAATATATTGTTGATTTTGGTAGAAAAAAGGTTAGTTCTTTGTTCCGTAAACTGCATCATAAATTGCTACTGCTCCCAAAATCACTAGTACAGCAGCAATAATTGTAGCGAGTTCTGGACTAACTATTATCGCTATTCCAATAATAATCATAATCAAACCAATAGCGAATTGAACTAGATCCATTCCCAATCACTACCTATTACATTCAATTTTTCTGGAGCATATTAAGATTATCTCAGAAATTAGCAAACAAGGATCAGTCAACTAATACTCGTATAGAAAAAAGGGGGGAGATGCGGGAGATATCTCCACTCAGCCATAGAACTTCCTTTTTGTGTTTAGTGAGTTCTTATAGACCAGAACCGAAGAGTCTCACTAAAAAAAGGGGATACGGATACCAAATAGAGACGTATGGTAGCCCGGGGGAGATTCGAACTCCCGTCAGCGGGTCCAGAGCCCGCCATGATTGACCGCTACACTACCGGGCTTAATGTTTTACTCTGTTACAGAAAAGTTTCTCTCCTTCTTAATAAATCTCTCATCACCCCATTTTCGGAAGGAAATTGGATGAAAAAAGGGGTTCCTATACGTATTAGTTCACTTGATGTCAAGTATAGGGCGGCAAATCGTAATGCTTATATATTAAAACATAACCTCAGGGTTACTACGGCGGGTCCAGATGGACGTTTCTGAACCTGAAAGGAAGACGAATCACGTTAGCAACGGAATTCTCGCCACAATAAATTGTCGAGAGGAGAACAGTTACGCAAAAAAAAGATATTTCCCGTAGAATAAATGAAAAGTGCCCTGAATGTGGAAGCCCCAATCTTATCCACGATTATGATACTGGAGAGACCGTCTGTGGAGGCTGCGGTCTAGTTGTTCGAGAACAGATGATGGATAAGGGTCCGGAATGGCGAGCCGTCACTCAGGAGGAAAAGGCGTCTAGGAGCCGTGTTGGAGTACCAACTTCATATTCTGTCCACGACAAA
>JABXKD010000157.1 GCA_013375475.1 Promethearchaeota archaeon | reverse complement strand
ATGTTTTTGAGAAACCATCGAGGGAAGGATCGTATAAAATGTAGGAATATAAAAAGCCTGAGATATACTGCGAATTATAGAGATGAGTAAAAGTATATTTAATTCGAAGGTCCCAAATGCAAAAAGAAAAATTAGAGCGAGTGTTGTTGAAATCCGTACGATATTCGCTATAACTAATATTAGTTTACGATTTAATATATCAGAAAGTACGCCCGCAAAAAGAGTAATAATTACTTGGGGCAGAAAAGTTAAAAATAATGTTAATGATAGATAAAAAATACTCGATGTCTCAGATGTAATCCACCAGATAATAATGAATTGTACTACTGAAGAACCAAAGAGAGATGTTGCGTGACCTCCTAAAATAAGGAAATAATATCCTAAATTCTTTGAAGTTTGTCGTTTTTCCATTTCGAGTACTACCTATATATTTTGAGGTATAAATCTCATATTATTTTTTACTATTTATACTTTAAAGAAAAAAAATAGTATTTGGATAATGAGAATTTTCACAGAAATTTGTCCATAAGATATTTCTTTGCCTTTATATTAGTTATACTAAAATCTAACGTATCTATGATATGTTGAGCTTGGGCACTCGCGAGTTCTCTTGCTTCTTCTTCGTCTTTAGCGCTTACTTTAAATTTTCTATACGGAAAAATGTGGAATTTTAACTTAACTTCATATTCTGGCATCTTGAGACCTTCTCATTATCTTAATAATATCGTAAAGGTTCTACTATACTTTAAGAAATCTTATGTTATAAAGCTAAATTATCTACCAGACAATTATTCACTTCACTTATGTAAAGAACAAACAATAAAAAACAGCATAGATTAGATTTCTCAAGGAGGTTTAAAATAAAATGAATGTATATCAACGTTATATTGAAGACTTGATTCAAGGTAAGGTTTCGCCACCCCCCATTGCCCAATTATTAGGACTTAAAGTTACGGATTTTTGCGAGGGGTGTACGACTGTTGAAATGGAAGCGACCAATAAGTATTGGAATCCTATGAATACTTTGCATGGAGGTGTATATTGCGATTTAGCTGATATTGCTATGGGATTTTCTTTTTTAACCACTTTAAACAAAGATGAGTTGTTTACTACAGTAGATTTAAGAATAAATTACCTTAAACCAGTAACAACGGGAAAACTTATAGCTACAAGCAAGATAATTAAGCGGGGTAAGCGGTTGGGCTATGTAGAATGTGAAATTGTAAACGAACAAGGGAAATTAGTAGCTAAAGCAAGTAGTACTTGCATAGTTCAAAAACGAGACTAATCATACTGAAGGATTTTTTCCCTCAATTCATAGGACAAAAAGGAAAACAATTTAGTAGTGTTTCTGAACTTGTCTTTTTCATTAACCCACATAGAATAAATGGAATTTGGGTTAAGGATGTAGAAAAGATTTAAATATGAAAATTATTATGTCTATCTTTGTAATAATTTTTACATAAAAGGCGTATTTATTAGAAAGAATGCCACAGGGTCAGGTTGTGTAAGAATAATACATATTTAATAAAGTTGGTTAAGAAAAATAAAGAGTTTTAATTAGGATAACATGCTTGACGCAATTTTTAAAATCGTTATATTTGGCGATGCAGGTAGTGGAAAAACAACGTTAACAAAACGATTTAAGACAAACGAATTCATATCAGATTCTCAGATGACTATCGGAGTTGACTTTGAAACGGTAACTTTTGAGGTGGATGGAAAAACAGTAAAGTTAATGATCTGGGATTTCGGGGGCGAAGAGAGATTTAGATTCATTCTACCTGAATATATTAATGGTGCGATGGGAGGGATATTGATGTACGATATCACAAATTATCCTTCTCTCGCTCATGTTGACAATTGGTTATCAGTCATAAATGGTAGGAAGGAAAAAATTCCGCTTGTTTTGCTTGGCGGCAAAGCGGATTTAGATATTATTAGACAAATTCCTTTCAAAGAAGGAAAAAAATTAGCTAAAGAAAAGGGTTTTAGCGGCTTCTCGGAATGTTCTAGCAGAACGGGTGAAAATGTGGGAAATTCATTTAAAACTTTAACAAGAATAATGTTAAATAGATTCTAACTTATTTTGAGAGTGTGACACTTCAAATTTTTCGAAATTTAATAAGATCAGATTGAAATTATCAATAATCTCAAAGAATATTATAATTGTTAAAAAAAAAAAAGATTTTGATTTAAGTTTTTACCCCTAAGTAGAATAGTAAAGCGCTTATAATCATAGCTGCTCTGATAAATATTAAACTAATCCCTGGATCAAATAAACCGTCTAAAATTCCACCTATTATATACAAGAAAGCTCCTAGAGACAAATAATAGAATTTTCTTCTGATTATACCAGTTCCTTTTATACCTTTTGCTAAGAAGCCAAAACCGTCAAGGATGAGGATTGATACTAGAAAAAGAAGAGCTAATATCCCAACAATTGATTCAAAGACAAGACTGTCGTTAATGAGATCGCTACCTAGAGGATCAGGAGTAGTGTAGGTTAAAGCACTTGAAGGATCATAGATTAATAATAAATCGAAAATAATACCTAAGATTAAGTAAATTGTAAAAATCGTCCATTTTTTCTTAGGCATAATTAATTCAGCTCCAAAGAACATGCCAAATATTGCGACGCCAGGAAACCACATCCAATTAATTAGACCGATTATTCCTAAAGAATTATCAATATTTGTTTGAGTTATGAGGACAGTTATGAAGTCCAAGAAATCTCCTGTAAAAATAAGACCCGCGAAAAAATAAGTTAATCCTAGATATAATAGAGGATTTGAATGTGTTTTTCTTGCTTTATATATCGCAAATAATCCGAAAATAATAGAGAAGAGAAAAACACCTGAAG
>JABXKD010000156.1 GCA_013375475.1 Promethearchaeota archaeon | reverse complement strand
CGTTACATATCAGGTAGAAATCAATTACACCTTTACCCATACTAGAATAACTTATCAGAATTATTTTTTTAAGGTTGCTCGTTTTAATGATCGCCAACCAAATTCTACTCTTACCCAGTATTGTGCCCCATATCAAGAAACTGAACTCCTATATAATTCAATTACCGGATACGACTCTCTAATAGCAGGGAAATTAGATAAATTTAATAATACATACGACTTGTTTAACGCTTCCTTAAGCACATCTGAAACAATTACTTTAAACCAAAAATATCTCATAAAGCTCAACGAAGTCGAGTTTGGGAACATTCAAGATTCAGACATAGGTACTTACGATACATCAGATGAAATATTCGATTTGTATTGTAATAATTCCGAAACTTATTACGATATAAACGATGCCGATTTAATTGCTGCGTCAAATCGAATCGTAAATCCCAGCGATAATCCCCTCGAGATGGCAATGAAGATTTGTCAGAATGTTTCAGATTACTTGACCTACGATGGTACTCTTCCAGCTGAAGAACAAGGAGCCTCTTGGGCTTTTGATAACAAAAGAGGGGACTGTAGCGAATATTCTTCCTTAATGATTACGCTTTTGCGAATTCAGGGAATCCCAGCTAGAAAAGTGACTGGGATCTTGCTTCAAACCGAGAATAATAATATTCCTCCAGTTGGAAAAGTTTTTAATTTAGACGCCTCTTCAGCGGGAAGCACAAATGTTCCAGGTCACGCTTGGGTCGAATATTACATACCGGACATCGGATGGATTGCTTGTGAACCTCAACTTGCAAGTTCCTATAAAAAAATAGATTTTCTTAGGTTTAATTTAAATATAGGAGCCTGGTTTTTTATCCCTGGAGCATCGCCGGGATTTAATTTAGCTTCGGAATTTCCTCATATTCCATCACCAGTAGCATCCGACCACGACGCTTATTCTTTTAATTACAACATGAAAATAACGGTGTTAGATTCAGACTCAAATATAATGGAAATAATCGTCTTAATCGTGATTGGATCTATAGTAGGAGCTGTGATTATTGGAGTAACTCTGTTAGTTAGATCTAGTAAAAAAAAGAGAAAAGCCTACGAAAATTTTAATCAATAATTTATCCTTTCTATCTTTCTTTTTTAAGATAAACTAAATATAGGTTTGAATTAAATCTTTAAGATTTTTAGATAATTTAGGTAAATTCTTTTCAATTTTATCGAGATTTAGGTCTTTTTCCATAAAAAGTAAAAGATAGAGGTTATATTTTTCAACGAAAATCCTTTTAAATATTATTTTTTTTGATTCGTCCGTTATTCCAGAAGAGATTAGGAAGTCTTGTTTGAGCAATTTAAATTCTTTAAAAGTCTTGTATAAGGTTTGAAAGTGAGGTGCTGATATTTCAAATACCTTTTCAGAAATGCCGGATTCAGAGAAATTTGACAATATTATGCCATTTTCGTTAAGTAAAAGTATAGCATCTGAGTTTATTTTCTTAGCGAAATGTTTCAATTGATTTTCAAATAATTTTCTGTTAGGAGATAATTGTGATAATCCGTAGGAATAAGCAGATATTAGCGAGAATCCATCAAATATAGATGTTTCAAAAATTTTTATGAAAAATGGCTCCGATATTTCATTAACTTGTTCAATTATTTTATTGATATTAGATCTTATATCGTCTGTATTTTTTATATCTGGATCACACTTATTTAGACAAATAACGATTGGAGGATATTCTTCTAGTTCTTCTAGTGATTCAACGACTTTTGTAAACAACTCAACAGACTCGTTGATTCTTGCAAAATCTTGGATATCTATAAAGAAAAAGAGTAAATCTACATTGTATAAGTATACTTTTCGTTGCTCAAGGAATTTTTCACGATAAGTTTTTTGACCACCAAGATCCCAGACAGATATTGTAGAATTTTGCTCCTCAAAAATCTTTTCTTCGCTTCTTGCTACTCCCTTCGTAGGAAGGGTTTTAATAATTTCAGAGTACTGCTTCTTGACAGCGTGGAGAAAACTCGTTTTTCCCGCGCGATCTAAACCAGTCATAAGAATTTTAATTTGTCGAAATAGCGAAAAAGGGTCTTTTATTTCGCTTGTAAATTCGAATAATTCATCTTTTAATTCTCCCATTATAGTTTTATTTTCCTCAGAAGTCTTAGCTATTTGAACCTTTGATGCGGCACTATCAATTATAACCCGGAGGTATTTCATGTTTTCATAGAAAAAAACGCGATCATCCTCGTCAATTAGAACAGTTATAGTAGCTGCTTTCGCATTACCACGAGCTGATGGATCTAATATTAAAAAAAAGTAAGTTAACCCGTTTAATTTCAAATCAGGAAAAGGGAGGATTCCAAAATAATTTACATCCTCAGTAGAAGTGCCATTTTGATATACCGTATCGCCCATCAATAGAGAAATCGTTTTCATAGCAATTAAAAGCCTCGAAGATTCATCCATCGTTTCTGGCCAATAGATTATTGGGGTTGGTCCATCATCGTTAAATAAACTTAAAACGACTGATTTGATGATGCTATTCTCTGGTTTTGACATAATTCTATGAAATCCATTGATTTTCTTAAAGATTTAAAAGAAAGTTAGTAAAGATTCGCTGCTTTTAAATCAAAAGATAAAATTATACTTTTCCTAGTTCTTCTAAACCGATTTAAAATATTATATTATTTTAATATATTAAGAAAGAATTTTTAATTAAATCTTTATTTTTTAAAAAAAATAAGCAAATCTAATGAATTTAATAAAGTAATCTTAGTTTGCTAGTAATCCTTGAAGTAAACGTGGAAATTCTTCGAGTACTAATATCTTAATATTTAAAGTGAATTAATAAAAAATTAATAATTGTATTTATTGCGAATAATTACTTTCTTAACTATAATCATCAAATGGACAAACTCATCTTGTATTACTATGTTTGAAGAAAAAATTTATGATTCATTACCAGATGTGCTCTTTAAAGATAAAAAATCGGG
>JABXKD010000155.1 GCA_013375475.1 Promethearchaeota archaeon | reverse complement strand
ATTGTGTTGGATCAACTACTCAATTAGGTATTGGTGTACCAATTGCAATGTTATCCGGTGTTTTTTTATCAAAACAAATAATAAAAAAACAAGAGCAGACAATTATATCTAAAAAATTCAATCAATTATATAAAATAATCTTTTTTTATGGTTAATGATTTTGGGACTTTATGTATGATTTTATTGTTATTGGTGCTGGAATTTCTGGAGTTTCCTTCGCTTATAAAGCTTCGAAATACGCAAAAACGCTTCTTATTGAATCCCAAGATTACGATCGAGAAATACCCGAGAGAACAAACATCTTTGCTGAACACAATAAACCTTTTGTAGATGATGTTTTCTGGAACGACGATTCGATATTTCCCCGCCCATTTCTTCAATTGAATTACAAAAGTGAGAAATGTGATGGGTTATTACACTCTAAGGAATTTGGAGCACCGTTAGGTAAGATATCTCATACAGAAGTTTTAATAAAAAAACTTATCGATAAATTTAGAGATCAAGGTGGGAAAACTCTTTTTAACGAGAATGTAGCTAAAATTGTAAGACACACCGATTACATTGAAGTTATTAGTGGAAAAGGAGAATCTTTTTCTACCAAACTTTTGGTTTTAGCCACAGGCTCTCGAGGTTTTCCATTGCAAAAATCCTTAGGATTTGGGGTCCCGGAATCCTATATGGGAATTTATACGAATATTTATGCCGATGAAGCGATTCTAAATGAAAATTTTAACTTCCAGTACATGTTTCATTTAAATCCCAATATTAGCCAGAACGGTCCTTTTTTCTTTAATGTTGGAAAAGGACGAATTGCAACGGGATACTTAGGAAATAGAGAAAGTCCCACAGAACTCAAGAATAAACTAATTAGAATTCTTAGGAATTATCAAAAAATTCAACCATTTATGAAAGGGATAAAATTGGACGAATCTATTCCATGTATAAGTGGAGGAATATCAAAACATCCTATAAGCTCATTTTCAAAAGATCGCGTTATCGTGCTAGGTGAAGCAGCTGGATTAGTAACCGCGTTCTTTTACGAGGGAATTTTATGCGGTTTAGCGAGTGCTGACATTGCGGCGACAATGTTAGAAGGTTTACTCGCAAGTAACTCGAATTTCTCGAGTGCTGAATTAAAGAAATACGATGCTGAAGTTGCCAGAGTTTTGTTCACATACTTTAGAAATGGTAACGCGTGCGAATATTTATTCTATACTGAGAGTTCTTCCTCAAAAACTCTGTGGAACTCGTATTCAAACCTATTAAACACTAATAAAACGGTGAGACAATATGTTTACGAAGCACATATTAACCAAGACTTATCGACGCATAATACTGATAACGATAGATGGGTTGGAGAGAGACTTTTTGCTACAATTCCTGTTATATCTAAAATGACGCTTTGGCCGAAGTTTCTGAAAGCAATGAGCTTTTGATTTTCTCGGATCGTATACCTATATTCTTTGTGCTAAAATTTTTTAAGCTTTTTAGGTATGATTTGTGTGTAAAAACTGTAGTTTGTACTAATGCAACACAACATTTTGAAAACAACTCAAATTATAAAGATCCTTTTTTACAACTGTAGTAATATTTAATTTATTTTTGATAAAAAAGTTTAAAAAAAGTAATTGGTGATTCTATGGCTTCGGATTATAGTGTTATTTGTAAACTCGGAGGATATGTTAATTCAAACCCTGAACTAATTTCGTCCTTTCCATCACTAGATCAGTCATTAGAGGAAGAAGTCCTTTCAAAATGTTTTCCTATTGGTTCAAAATACGGAGAATTTATTGTTGACAAGTATCGCAAGTATATTGTGCTATCTTACATTTTCAGGGTAAATCAAGCAGTAGACAGAGACGACCTGTTTTCTTTATCAGTATTATTAAATAAAAGAGATAAAACTGAGATATATATGGTAGTCCTGAAAGGTTTAATTGATATTTTGGATGCAAATGGTATTTTAAACCAAGATGTTTTAACTGAGCATCAGCAAGATATTTTTGAAGGGATAAACCAAGAAAAAGATATTAACATAAAAAATACGTTAATAGATTTCTCGAACATTTTTAAAGAAATTAAATCGAAAATACTTAAACAGAAACCAGAACTAAAAGGGAGTTTTTTATAAATGGCTGAAGATTTGTTCTTACATGGACTCCAATATATTGGATCTCTAATGAATGTTATAATAATCCCCTTAGCAACGATTATAGTGGGGAGGAAGCTCTTAAAGGAGAAAAAGGCAACTGGAAAACTCAATGATATTCGTGCATCAACTTTTTTTATATTTTTTAGTTTTTCATTCCTTGTCATACTTGAATTTCTCATTAGAATGGAAGTTTACGATACACCACATTTAGCAAATTTTTACGGTGGGAACTACAATGGTTTCAATATATATTCATTAGTAATTGGATTAATCGCATCGATGAGTATTACGATCGTCACTCTGGCAAACAGATGGGATTTTTTACAATATACATCTCTTTTCTTCTATGGAGGTATGATCCTATTATATGTGTTTACTGGCTTTGATGCTTTATTAGAACCTTACATTTATTTTGCAGGAGGAGGGAGCATAATATTTTTATACTTTACAGCATTTCGCGTAAAAGATAATGGTGCGCTAGCAATGGCAATCTTTTTCACACTAGCATTTGGTACTGTCATTTTAGATATAGCTCTGCTAACAGGAATTAGCGTAATAATTTACAACGTTGTTATTCTTATCTTTTCATTTGGATGGTTTAAACCGTTTAAACAGGAGGTATCAATATAAAATGCCGGAAGTAGGTTTCTTGATAGTAGAAATCACTTACTTTATCTTGGGAGTGATCTCTGTCATTCCGATGATAAAACATTGGAAGATGAATAGTAACAGAATGTTAATTGCCGTATCTATTTACATTATAGCTGTATTGTTAAGGTCAATTATTGATATTGCAATTTACTCTTTTGACTTGGATATTGATATATTAGTAGCTGGAGGACTCAC
>JABXKD010000154.1 GCA_013375475.1 Promethearchaeota archaeon | reverse complement strand
CTAAAATCATCATAAATATTCTTAGCAGGGGTGTTCCATTCAGCAATTTCAGTTATTGCTGTATTACATCCCATTTCTTTAAGAGCAGATAATCTTGCTTGAACTAACATTCTTCCAATTCCATGATTTCTAAATGCAGGGTGTACATAAAGCCCATATAACCAACCAGTGCCCATTCCTGGAGTTGCAAATCCAACTCCTAAAAGAATTTCATTGCCTGTAATCTCAGGTTTTGGATAATTACGTCTAAATAGTTCTGACATAATTTGATTTATCCATTCTTCTTGTTTAGTTGCTGTCGCTGCCACTGCTATATCATCCCTAAAAGAATTAAGTACCCATCTAGCATACTTCTCACTTTTCTTTCCACTGTCTTCGTTTGCTATCATCCTCATAATGGAACTAAGATAAGGCTCTTTAGTTGCTTTAATATGGTCTGTATCAAAATTAAAATCTTGTTGCTGGAGATTATTAATTTCAAAAACATCATATGTCTCTATAATTCTAAAATTTGGTAAATAGCTTATTTCTGTAAATACAAATTTCACATTAGCGAATTTTACTAAATCCTTAATAAATTTCCCATAAAATGTTCCCGTTTTTCCTTTGGACTCAATAAATCCTATGCCTAAAATTTCCTTTTGATTGTGAGCATAAATTACTTGTTTTCCTTGCGATCTGGCACGAGTTATATATGTAGGTATCATATCTAAATATGCAGAAGACATTGAAGATATTTCGGTATTACTTGGAGAAGTTCTCCGAATAATTATATCTTTTTCCCATGGTCCCCGCGAAATTACCCGAGGCCTCCAACGGAGTTTTTCATAAATTACATAGAAGAGTACTAAGAAAAACAAGAGTGGGAACCAGTATGCCAAGAAATAATAACCAAAACAGAAAGGTCTTAAATAACTTGAAGTTGTGACAAAAAGTATAGAATTCAGGTCAAAAACAGACCATAATCCTGTTTCTTGATCGTACCCTTCATCATGTTCCGTGTAAACCTCTCCAATTAAATATCCTTCTGGAGAAAAATAATTATTTGTGTTAAATTCTACATCAAATTGCCCATAAACATCATCTCGATAATAAATTCCCTCGGAGTGTAATTGTTTACCGATAAAAGGCATTAAATGCCCAACCCAAATGACTCCATCGCCTAATACGTCATAATATGTGTCTAGTATCTCATAGGAAGACCCAGTAACCCCATTAGGAATGTGGAACCATACATTTAATCCTGTAGCATCATAATCCTGATCATCTCCAGAGATATATGAACCGTTAATTAATGAATATGTGAATAGATAGTTTTCTATGTCACTATCAATAGTATGATAATAATTCTCTTCCCAAGTCCAAGTAACTGTCGCACTTACATCTGCTGTATCACCATTAAAATCTACGATATAATGCCCACTTGAACGAAATGTCTCAGTATAACCTTCATACCATCCACCAGTTCCAATTAAATCCCAATTATATATATAATCAAATTCTATACTATGAGATGTTGAAATAATCCCTAAATATGGAATTCCAAATAATTGAATTATAACAACAGTAACGGTAAAAATTATCATTAAAATTGTTCTTTTTCTCATTTTTTAAAATTCAGCTCTCTGGTTTCGCAATGTTTATTATTAATGTGTTTCCTAATTTAAAAAGTTTTAAAATCACTTTTCTTGATTAACTAATATTAACTTGAATATTTAAAAGATTTTTCTAACATTGGGAAAGTTATTATTCTCTTTGCTCCCACATCTGATTTACAGGAAATTTCGATAGATAGTGGGTAAGGTCAAGTGTTTCTAATTATCTCAAAGAGATTTGACAGCGTAATTAAGGGTTTGATTAAAGAATTTAATATAAAACCATTCTAAAATAGTAAATTATAAATTATTCAATTTATATACAACTTTATTCTTAAATTAAAGCATTTCAAAAAATAAAAAGTAATAAGTATAGAGAGTAAAGATGAAAACTCTTCGAATGGAAGAAATGAATTGGGTTGACATTAAAAAAGCCATTGACGATGGTTTTAAAACAGTCGTAATTGGAGTAGGGTCGACTGAACAGCATGGACCTCATTTACCCACTAAAACAGACGCAATAATAGCAGATGTTTTAGTTAATTTAATCGTTCAAAACTTAAAGAATGCGTTACAAGCACGAACTATTAAAGTGGGGTGTTCAGATCATCATCTTCCCTTTTCCGGGACAATTTCGTTAAAAAAGTCTACTTTGAAGGCGATTATTCACGATTATATCGAGAGTCTCCAAAAACACGGCTTTGAGAATATTATTTTTATCCCTACACATGGAGGAAATTTTAATCCACTAAAAGAAGCTGTTGAGGAAGCACAAGAAAAATACCCTGGAATAAAGATTTTTGGATTTACAGATTTGTTGGGATTTGTAGAGGCTGAGGATAAAATTGCAGCAGAGTTCAATATAACAAAGGAAGTAGCGGGGGCCCATGCTGGAGAAGTAGAAACGTCACAAATGTTAGCCATCGCAGAAAATCTTGTCGAGAAAAAGAGATTCCAACCCGGTTATCTTGGTGTTTTAGGGGAAGAAGAAATTGAGAAGCTCTTTAAAAACGGAATGCCCTCTTTGACTAAAATTGGCATTATTGGAGATCCGACTAACGCAAGTAAAAAAAGAGGTAAGATTTATCTAGAAAAAATAGCAGAATTTCTAACTGATGAGATTAAAAAGCACAAATTGGCTTAATAGCATTTAAACTTGCCAATTTTATTAACAAAAGAAATTTATTAAATAATCAAAAAACTGGTAAATCTCACAGATGAAGTTTATCCAACAAGATAGTAATACAATTGATTATCAAATTGAAGCGACCAGGATAATTGCAATAATTTCAGTTGTAATATATCATATGTTAGTGGAATCAGGGTGGTTTTTAACAGAGGGCGAAGCTTTAATCGCTATTAAACCTGTATCAATAATGATGGCTATATTAATGTTTGATTCTGGTTTTGTACATGGCATTAAGGAAGAATTTGAGTCTCAAGGTTCTTTAAATAAATCTACTTATTATTC
>JABXKD010000153.1 GCA_013375475.1 Promethearchaeota archaeon | reverse complement strand
AAGGGGGCAGGTCTCAACGTTTGACATATCTAATTACAAAAAAACAGAGTAAAAATAACAATATTATTCTCCTACTCTGTCCTTTTGCCTGAAAGATTCTTCCTAAGAAATTAGGAAATATTCTTTTAGTAAACTCTGTATGGGTTTTCCTAAAGATTAGGAATTGCCCCTTCGGTGCTTTTTGGTATAAAGCTCTCCAGAGTTCTGTCCGGTAACGGTCTTTTTGCCTGAAAGTTTAAATACTTTTGGTATCTTTCCTCTTCGGCTCCTTTTCTTTTATGATGAGAAGAAAAGGTCTCTCCTGTTACCTTCATACAGAATAAAATATTTGGTTTTAGATTGAGCGATGATAAAAGATGGATGCTTCAATGATGAGTATAGTCAGGATGTGTTACTTAGTGGGTCTCTTGGGATAGAGAAAGAATGCTACTCTTATGCTAAATCTTAGATAATAGTGCTTTATATTTTAGTATAATATTATTACAGATATTCTGCTTAGATAAAAAATATGCTTATTAATATTTTTTTAATCACTATTTTCTATATACTATACAACTTATTAAAAATCCTTCTTTTTTGTAAATATATTTTAATATAATATGAATAAACGCTGAAAACCTTATAATCATGTGACTATAATTACTTAAGGATGAGGAATAATTGTAAAAATGGTAAGTTCGCCTTGCTGCGGACCATAATAGGAGAAAACTCTAGTTGTAATTATTTTGAAATAAAAGCTTATTATAGGTATAGTCAGAAAGTGTGTCTTTCCTACAAATTCTTACATTTTCTCAATTACCCACTCATTTAACTCATCACTATCTTATGCCAGGGAGGTGATTCTATCGTTCTACTTTTAAATTACATCTTAGATTTGCAATAGAGGTTATTTCAATAGTCGTTTTAGTTTTGGTTGAAAAAAGATACAAAGAAAGGAAAATATACATGTCTGAATCAATGAAAATTGTAAAATTGAAGAATTATGTATCCCCTCTTACATTGTAAACATCTGGGGAAAACACTACTCTCGTTATTTACTGTCGGTACAGGAAGATGCGGTGAAAAAATATGGGATTTTGAATTATGGGGAAAGGAGTACGGGATTGCCACGTCGCTTCGCTCCTCGCAATGACAGAGAGATAGATTCCCGCTTTCGCGAGAATGACATAAGAAGAAGTGGGAATGAAGACAATCGAAATCTTTTGGTTATCGCCCCAACCTCCTCAGGAAAAACCTTCATCGGAGAGATGGCTGCAATCGCACAAGCTATTCACCTTCAGAAAATCATCTATTTAGTTCCTTTAAGAGCACTGGCTGATGAAAAGCATAGACACTTTAAAAACCTCTACAGTCATTGTGGAATGGACATAGTCATCTCTACCCGTGACCGTAATGAAGATGACCATCGTATTATCTCCGGAGATTATGATGTTACGGTGATGGCCTATGAAAAATTTAATTACTTTTGTTTGAAATGTCCTCAATTTTTAGATATTGTTTCTTTGGTCATCATCGATGAAATGCAGTTGATCAATGACTTAAAATGGGGACCTCTGCTGGAAAGTATGGTAGACCATATCGATAAAAAAAAATTGAAATATTAACCTGGCACATCTATCCTATTTATCTAATGTTAGCTGCAGTTGCTTTCTTACCATTTACTTTTTTCCAATATATAGTTATCAAACACTACATCAAAAGTACTATCCATTGGACTGCAAGCATAAATACCTACATTTAATTCATGAAACTTACTATGTAAGTGTGCAATTCTAAGTTGTTTCCATGAAATGCCATCATCAGAATATTCGATTATGAAATCATTTTTTTTGCTTTGTATACGATACCACATGTTATTAATCTTTGAATTGATATCAATAGTTGCCCAATCAGAATATCCTAAATTTGTAACCACTGATCCGAGACGTGAATAATTTTCGGTTTCATATTCTACTGATGTTTTTATCCAATTCTCAGAATCAATTCTAACCATTAAACCACATTGATCGTATTGTTTTTTTGGATAAAACTCAGTGTTGACAGTCATCGAAAAATCATTTATTACTTTCGTTAATAAACAGTGCCCATTATCTCTTTCGAATCCATAATAAGTTTTTTGCCAAAAATCAGTATTTGGAGATGTGGACATATATAACCTATGATTTTTTATTTTATAAATTGGTTGATTGAGCCAGAAATAGCTTTGATCAATTTTATTGTTTTTATCAATCATTTATTTTTTCCTTGTCTTTATGCATTTGCAGCGGGCTAGCGGTAACTCCCGAAAAGACCTCTTCTGTCACCTTCATACAGGTTACAATATTAAATCTTATTAAGTTATAGAAAATTCCTTTTATTGTTTTTATAACATAAAAAGTAACTTAAATCATTTCTGTTAATTATATACTACATAATTTTCTAAAATCCTGTTTTTTTGGGAAAAATATTTTTTATAAATATAGTTCCTGAGTATTGTCTTATCACGGGATCAATGAGTTAACCTCTACTCCACTCCTACCCTGCTCTTTAAATGTAAGGATTCTGGAAGGTTTTGGTAAGCCTATATTAAGCTAATAATAAAAGACAATAAAGGTAAAATTAAAGCGATGCTTAGAGTAGTAACCAACCAACAAGAATTAGCTAAATCCAGGTCCAAGTCATAGATTGACGGAGGAATTAAAGCAGTAAAAGCAACCGGCATTGAAGATAGAATGATCACAACCTTAAGGGGTAATCCTTCTTCTATTTCACCATAACCCAATAAGAAAGCCGTAGCAGATACAATCAAAGGTACTAATATAAATTTTATAACAGAAATGGCAAGGCATTCTTTAATATAATTTCTTACTTTTCCAAATTTCATACCCAATCCAATAGAAATTAGCAGGATTACTGTTCCTAGGGGAATAAAAATAGCATTAATTATCTTATAAAATTCTGGTCTTTCGATGCCAGACAAATTAAGAAAGGCTCCAATTGTAATACTAACCAGGGCAACTACTACAAAAACATCCGTAAATGCTGTTTTAAGACGAGATATAATATTTTCCTTTATGGTAACCTTGCTGCTGAATAATTTTGCAATGGGAAAACCTATTGCAAAATAAGTGACTATCTCAAACAATTTATAAAGAGAAAATAGAGCATACCCTTTTTCAGCTAAAAACAAATAACATATTATTCCTCCAATAGA
>JABXKD010000152.1 GCA_013375475.1 Promethearchaeota archaeon | reverse complement strand
GATTTCACGGATTATACTTACTTCTCTAAGGACTACCAAGATAAAATCTTAAACCTTTTTTATTCTATACCATACGGACCTTATAATTTTCACTCAAAAAAACGAGATTTAGTACATACTTCAAATAATATAGGTCCCATTCGATCAATGAGGTCGAGGATTGAATTTGATATGTGCTATAGAAGTTTCAGTCAATTTGGAATAAATCTCCTGCATGAAAAGCTGAAATCGTTGCTAGATCTTTCTGGGATGAAATATAAATTTTATATTTTCTTAAGTGGCCCAGAATGGGCTCCAAATTTTAATTCTAGTATCTCAAATATATCTAAAAATACATACAAAGAAATCTTTGGAAAAGAAATAAATATAAAGGCAATTCATGCCGGCTTGGAGTGTGCGGATTTTAAACAACATAATCCTCAGTTAGAAATAATATCCATCGGACCAACTATCTTAGGGGCTCATTCGACGGATGAACGTTTAAAAGTTAGTAGTGCATTAAAAATTTGGAAATTTTTGGTGGCTTTCCTTAAAAAGCTAAGCGAGTTTTCCATTTGAATCCTCATAGAATTTGAATCCTTTTATAGAAATAGAATTTAATTTACTTTTCTTTACTAAAATTTTCTTTAATAAGTCTTTTAATGTAATCAATTTTAGGAGGATTATGTTCTTTAATCTTATTAAGTAATTGACTAACACTTGAATTGTCAGGATCAAGTTCTAATAAGTAATTACAGAAATCTAAAGCATTTTCAAAAAACTCGAGCTCACATGTCACTAGCGTCAAATCAAGTAAAATTTTTGTATCATATGGGTTTTCCAACACAAGATGATTAAGATTTTCGTTAAATTTCATGTACCCTTTAATAAATTTCTTTACTCTTTCTGCTGGTTTGATTAAATATTCATGTCCTTCACAAAGAATATCGATATCTACAGCAGTTAATTTCTGCATTGATTTGAGATAGTCATCTAAATTACCATCATTAATATTTATGGCAGTTCCAGGAAGATCTCCAGCGAAAAGAAGCCTAGTGTTCCCCGTTTCTAAAAAATATGCTACAGATCCTGAAGTATGCCCCGGAATATGAAAACATTTAAAATCAAGTTGTCCAAGTTTTAAGATTTCATTATCAACCTTAAATTTTCTTGCTAATTTGACAGGTTCATAGTCATAGTTTGCGAAAAATTGATTTAAATATGAGATTGGCATTTTTTGCTCGATTTTGTCAGCATCTTTTTCATGAGCATAAAATTTAATATCTGCATTATATTTTTTAAGTTCATGACAAGCACCAAAATGATCTATATGCCCGTGAGTTATTAGACAATGTTTAATATCTTTTAGATCAAATCCCTCTTTCTCAATAACATGAATAGGATCAATGTAAAGCCCAACATCAATTAATACTAACCCATCATCGCTTTTAGTGTCAACCATATAAACACAACAACCTGGCTCATTAGGATTATAAGGCTTAACTACATAAACATTTTCGACGATTTCCATCATTAATAATACACCTTAACTTACTAAACATGTTTCTTATAAGTTATCTAATTAATTTAGGATAACTATTAAAAATTATGGTGAGAAATTAAAAAAAAATAAAAAGAAAAGCTTTTTTAAAATGATATTGCTTAACCTACTTCAACATCCATTTTCTTACGCTCTTCTAGCAACACATCAACTACGGTAGGATCGGCTAATGTCGTAACATTACCAATTTCGGTGCCTGAAGCTATTGCTTTCAGAATTCTGCGCATAATCTTACCACTTCTTGTTTTGGGTAAAGCATCAGCAAATTGGATTACATCGGGTTGAAACACCGGCCCAATTTCCTGTCTGACGTGCATCCGAATGTCTTTAGATAATTTAGCGGATTTCTCAACGCCACTCATTAATGTTACGAATGCCCATATAGCTTGTCCTTTAATTTTGTGTGGAAATGGTGCTACTGCGGCTTCAGCAACGCTAGGATGACTCACAATTGCAGATTCAACCTCCATTGTGCCTATTCTGTGTCCCGATACTTTAATAACATCGTCTAATCGCCCTAATATCCAGTAATATCCATCCTCATCTCGTCTTACCCCATCTCCTGTATAATAATGATTGGGATACTTATTTAAATATGTCGTTTTAAACCGCTCAGTATCTCCCCATACATCTCTTAGCATTCCCGGCCAAGGTTGTCCCATTGCAAAATATCCACCTTCGTTTGCTTCAGTAATTTCATCACCTTCCAAATCGAAAATAACTGGTTTAATACCAAAGAAGGGGAAACAACAAGAACCTGGTTTAGTAGGTGTTGCTGTTGCGATTGGAGTCATAATAAATCCGCCCGTCTCGGTTTGCCAGTAAGTATCTACTATAGGACACCGTTCTTTTCCCACAACTCGGTGATACCATGTCCATGCTTCTGGGTTAATCGGTTCACCTACAGTTCCAAGAACTTTTAATGAACTCAGATCATGTTTATTTACTGGTTCATTGCCATATCTCATAAGGGCACGGATTGCGGTTGGAGCAGTATAAAATTGGTTAACTTTATGTCGTTCTACAATATCCCAGAATCGATCAACATCAGGATATGTTGGTACGCTTTCAAACATTAATGTAGTCGCTCCATTGGCTAATGGACCGTAAATAATATAGCTATGTCCGGTGATCCATCCTATGTCTGCTGTACAATACCAAACTTCGCCTTCCTTGTAGTTGAATACGACTTTATGAGAAAATGATGTATAAAGGAGATAACCAGCTGTTGTATGATTAACACCCTTAGGTTTTCCCGTGGTTCCACTTGTATAAAGAATAAATAAAGTATCTTCCGAGTCCATTTGTTCTGGCTCGCATTCTTCACTCATACCATCGATAAAATCGTGATACCAGATATCCTTATCTGTGTGAGGGACATCGTTACCTGATCGCTTAACCACGATAACATGTTCAATTGTTGGAACAGAATCAATCATTTGAACGACATCAGCCATCTTAGGATATGTTTTGCCCCCTCTTAAGGTTTCGTCACTTGTAAATAATAAACGCGAATCTGAGTCTTCAATTCTGTCCTTCACAGCTTCTTTTGAGAACCCACCGAAGACAATTGAGTGAATAACACCAATTCGAGCGCAAGCCAGCATAATTATTGCTAATTCAGGAATCATAGGTAACCATATTGTGACACGGTCACCTTTTTTGAGCCCTTTACTTCTCATAGCGTTGGCCACCA
>JABXKD010000151.1 GCA_013375475.1 Promethearchaeota archaeon | reverse complement strand
TATAATAAAGATGAACAAAAAGATATTCCAATTACTATGTGCCAAGATCAATTAGAAGAAGCATATCAACTTGGAATTGATATAAGTAATATAGAAAAAAAGAATGCTATATTAGGATAAGCAAATGATGCTCAAAAAAAAATAATTCATTAATTGATAAGTTAGAAAATTAGTTTTTGGTTGTAACCAAAACTTTGAAAAAATACAATTAATTATCTTCTATGCTTTCGATAACAATCTCGACAATATACAGGTCTATCTTCCTTAGGTTTAAATGGAACTTCGCATTCGTTCCCGCAATCGGCACATGTGGCTTTGTGCATCGTTCTATCGCCATAATTTCTATTAGACATACTTTCACCAAATTTTAATTTTATACTTAAAACATCTCTGTTCAAGCATGTAAGATTTATTTTTAAATGTAATAAACCTTGGTATTATGAAAAATACACTTCAAAATTCTGTTAGAAAATATTTCGGTTATTTCAGGCTATGTTAAAAAATTGTATTTGATATATTTCAGCCGATTGAATCAAGGGGAAATTAAATGTCTTTTAAATCTTCCTAACTCATATTTCTCTTTATTTTAATCTCAGACATTAGCAAAAATATAGATTAACTGGTATATTTAAATAAGCAATAACCCTTACACGAAGAATTATTTTATTTTAGATAGATTGATTGATAATGATTATTCATGTTAATTTCTCACTTGTTTTTTTTTCTTTTGAAAAGAGAAATTTTAGGAATTTTCCTAAATCCTTCAAATGTGGGACAATTGCACCAGTTTCTTTAATATATTGTTTATGGTTTTCTCCAAATCGTTTTATTAACTCCTTATCTTCACACTTTATTGCAACAACGAAGGGGATAAAAGCAATCAAGGCAATAAGAAAAGCGAATAAATTGTTTTTTAAAAAAGCGAAACCTAAAGCAAGGCATAGATCTCCAGCATACATTGGATGTCGAATAAATGAGTAGATATCTGACTTAATTCGATGTCCTTCTTCCGGAAACAACATATATATTCCAAGTCCGTGTCCAATCTCATTGAAACCAGAATTGCGAAGATGTAATTCGAATAAAAAGCGCATCAAAATGAAGATGACTGCTAATACTATAGCAAGCCATAGAGGAAGCAAAACTGGTCCCGTTACTATAAGAACATGAAAAATGCCGACATTTCCAGTTATGAGCATTATTAAAACAATATGGAAGAAATAATATCGATATGCTAGTTCTCCATATTTCTTTTTGTATTTGTCTGCCATTGTTGTAAATCGATATATAAAAACTGAAGCGATGAGCGTAGTAATTGACTGACTAATGAAAATCCCATACCATAGCAATCCATCAAACCACCAGAAAAAAATCATAATACCTAGGAAAATAACCAGCCCGATGATAATAATAATCGTTGTTTTTAATGAACTCCTAAATTCTGGAACCTTCTCCTTCAGTAAATTAAAACCTTTTTTCTGTTCTATTTTCATTCCTTCTCGATTAATGCTCATCTTCTTATAATATTCTAATTATATTCTAGTATTATTAAATAACCCTAAGACTCTTATTAGCGATATCTTTTATTTATTCGATACTTGATTGAAGATAGGTGGACACCCTGCAATAAATTCTCCAGGATAAAGATTTTTAGCACAGTTTCCAAAGAGAAAAACTTTTCCTTCAATATCTTCATTGATATTCATATTTCTTCCCATAATGAAAGAAGTCCTCACTCTTTTCAGCCTTGAACTTATTATGTGTAAAATTAAACCTAAATTTTTATGTTTTTTGTACCTTTTTGGAATTAAATAATTAAGCAACGCTCCTACACAATAACTACAACTTTCATTAGCATAAATATCAATTTTACCATAACTTAATTTATTCCTTGGAGCATTCCAAGTTGCTAATACCTGATAGTCTCCAATTATTTCATAATCAAGGGGTTCTTTTTCTATAAGCATTTTTAGATATGGGATTTCCTCAGTATTAAACCCTACTAGTTTTGAACAAAAATCATCAATTATAATAGGGTTTTTACTACATATTAATAAATTAAATTTGTATTTTTTTGACAGAAAATCACCTTCGCATTCTTGACAAGTAATCGCATCTACTAAAGTTAAATCTGGTTTTAAATGCACTAGAGTGGACAAATGTTCATGTAATCCCTCTTTATGAAACTTTTTCTTATCTGATCTTTGCAATAACCCTTTCAGATTCTTAATCGCGCAAGTTAGACCCACTTGTGCATGACCTTTTAATACTGGAAGATTTATTAAAGAACGTCCTTCTAAAATTTCAGGCACCATAAAATCATTATTATTTTTCTTGTATTTTGTTTGATAAATATTGACTAAAGAAACATTATGAAACTTTTTTACTAATTTAGTATATCCCACATAATCAAATAGTTCCATAGGGTTTTCTAATAACAGAGTTGGGCCTTCTGCAATAATGATCTTCTTCGCGTCATAATTTTCATTTAATATTTCTATCAAAGAATCAACTATTCTAATATCAGTAATATGACCAGATCCTGACTTGTGTTTAAATACGATATTTGGTTTTAAAACAAATTCATTTGAACTCGGTTTAAAATCTACGGTTTCTAAACAATATTTGATTTTCTCCTTCAAATTTATCGAGTCCACGATTACGATTTTTTCTATTTTAACCATCTCAAAAATACTATTAAAGGATTACAATAATACAATAATTTTTTTCCAAGGTGAAAATATTGAAACTCAAATATAAAGAAGTCAGTAAACAAAAATTCAGCTACTTTACAGTTTTAAAGTATATATTAATAGTAAGATGTAAATATAATTATACTATACAAAAACATGAATTGAGAAATCTTTATTTTAAAATATAGAAACAAAATTTGTGAAAATATTTTGGTTGAAATCAAAACTAATAAAATTAAACCTTTAGATAAGCTGCTAAAAGATTCAAGACTTGTCGTTAAGGACCTAATGGACTCACATTTTGAAAATATTAAACATGATGAAGAGCGAAAAATCGTAGAAATGAACTTCTTTTTAAAAACATTTGAATTTATTAGAAAAAAATGGAATGTGCGAATTTTGTATGAATTAGAGATTCATTCAGGAATGAATTTTAATGAAATGATACGTCATATGGAAGGAATCTC
This sequence comes from Promethearchaeota archaeon, assembly GCA_013375475.1. Lineage (GTDB taxonomy): Archaea > Asgardarchaeota > Lokiarchaeia > Sigyniarchaeales > SOKP01 > SOKP01. Next base: position 306 of record JABXKD010000151.1, on the reverse strand, counting down.
TACACGTTCATTATCAGATCGTCTTAAACAACTTGAGGATCTTAAATTAATAACAAGAACAGTCCAGGATGGTCGACCCCCTAAAGTTTTATATGAATTAAGCGAAAAAGGGCAAGGTATTATCAAATTAATCCAATTCATTATTCTGTATTTAACAGGGATTTGAATCTATTGTAAATTTGTTTTTCAAAATAAAACCACTAGAGATGAATCCCAATAATCATAATTATAAAATTTGAATACTTTTAATAATACGGATATAAAAATACTTAAAGTGAAATAAAATGCAAACCCTCCACGATTCTA
>JABXKD010000150.1 GCA_013375475.1 Promethearchaeota archaeon | reverse complement strand
TATTAGCGTTAATTTGAGCTAAAATTCTAATGCTTTCGATTCGGGCTTGTAAATCTTCACTATTTTCTATAATTGAGATAAGCTGATTAATTGTCGTAAATTTATCTAAAACTTTATTCCCATAGTTTTTTTTAACGAGTTGAGGAGATAATTCCATCAATCTTCGAAATTTGGGTTAATTTTTTAAATTTATTATTATTGACCATTAAATTTGTATTTATTATTGTTGAAACTATGCTAAAATGATTTTTTGAATGATAGAATTTAAATTAAAAGATCAAATCCTTTCTATCATCATTCCACCAAGAATTATAGGCCCACCAGTTGAATTATAAATTTTCTCAGCTTTTTTCAATTTATTCTGACTTTCAGAATACACCTTGAAGATTAAGTCTCCTTCCTTTATCCGTGCTCCTTGTTTTTTGAATATCTCGACACCAGAATGTTTTGAATGTGGACATCCAGTAGCTTTAGCTATTAGATTAATGATAGCGTTGTTTACTCCCGTGATGTGTCCTGGTTTTGTAGCAAAAAACTCTTTAATGTGCGGTCCTAATTTAATTTCTTCCGGTTTAATCTCTGGATCTCCTCCTTGAGCTTCAATAATTTTTTTCATTTTTTCATATGCTTTTCCTGATCGTAGTATGTCCTTTGCTAAATTTTGTCCCATTCCTTTTTGAGCTTTCCCTCCCATTTCGAACAAAATACCCGCTAAATCTGTGGATTTTTCAATTAAAGAATTGGGGCCGACAGAATAGTCCATAAGCAATGTTAGTGCTTCTTTAGCCTCTAATCCAGGCCCGATTGCGTGACCGATGGGTTGGTGTGCTAGTGTTAATGCGCATTCCGCTTGTATCCCAACATTTTTTGCGATCTCTTTGAATAAATATGCGAATTGTTTACCATCATCTGGTGTAATAAACTTTGTTCCTTCTCCAACCGGTATATCTAACACAAGTTTTTTAACCCCAAGAGATAATTTCTTGGTGATTATTGAGGGTATCATAAGACCTATAGGATCCATATGTAACGGGCGTTCAATTTCGATCAATATATTATCCGCAGGTGAAGTATTAAGAGCTCCACCCCAAATAATACACGCGTTTTCTTTTGACACAATATCCTTCAATTTATCGGCTCCAAAAGAGACTGGTGCTAGAACTTCCATAGAGTCAGCAGTTCCAGAGGGAGATGTTATAGCTCTTGTAGACGATTTTGGAATGATTAGCCCTGCAGCGGCGACAATAGGAACTATTATGAGCGTGACTTTATTTCCTGGAACTCCTCCTGTAGAATGTTTATCATATACCTCGGGACCAAAATTGAAAATCTCTCCACTTCTGGCTTCCGCGTTAGTTAATGAGGTCATCTCATCATTATCCATACCATTTATCGAAACAGCTGTTATGAACGCGGCTAAATCTATTCTTGATAAAGAGCCTGAGACGGCATCTGTGATGATACTATTAATTTCCTCAGTTGAGAGTTTATTTCCTTTTATCTTCTTCTGAATAAATTTGAAAGAGTTAGGGGGATCTGCTGGTTTTACTGACAACATTATCCCTTTTTCAAGTGTAGTTTTTTCCTTAAGAATATCTAAAAATATTCCAATTTCTCCTGGTTCTACAAGAGAATTAGAATAATCAACTTGTAAAATTGCAATCCAGTATTTTTCTTCAATATTTTTAGATTCTAAATTTTTAATAATAATGCGCTCTCCAGCTTTTTGTCCTAGTTTTTGAGCATCTTTAATATTTAAAATAACATCTTTAGTATTTCCCGTCTCAAAATTTATTTTTTTAACTTTTAGCTTCATAATATCATAATATCATATGTTTAATTATTAATTAGATCATTTCGATAAATAAATTTACTTAAATTTTCATTTAATTCCTCTTCTAGATATCGTTAATATCCACTTCTTATTTTTCCAATTAATTTATTTCGCTATTTTAATAAAATTAATTAAAAACCATTAAATGATAAGAAGTATGAATAAGTTCGAAAAAGCCCAAAACATACTCAAAGAAATAGATGGGGATGGATGGTTAATAATATGTGTTGAGGATAGTGATATTAATTCTAGATTTATGTTAGGTGTCGCATCTCACGCTCGACACTATGTTTATATTGCCGCTGATGGAAATCATAAAGTGATTGCGGTTGAAATGGAAGCTCCTATGATTGCACGCGCTTTAAAAGACAAAGGAATTAAAGCTGAAGTGATTACCTATAACTCAATGGATCAATTAACAAATTTGTTAAGCTCATTAATTAATAAACCGCGCATAGCTCTAAATATTGGGGAGGATATTTTAAGTCCGAATGGAACCGCATACGCAGATCAAATTCGTGCGGGAGATTTTTTTTCCATGAAAAAAATAGCGCCTCAAACAGAGTTCATATCAGCCGCTCCAATAATTAATAAATTAAGGAGCGTAAAATCTTCAGAAGAATTAAAAGACTTACGAAATGTTTGTAAAGCTACTTTAGAGTTGTTAGAGACGATTCCAGATTGGGTAAAAGTTGGTATGACCGAAAACGAAGTAAAAGCTAAATTAGAATATGAGTATATGAAATTAGGGAAACCCTCATTTCCAGCAATAGTTGGTACTGGAGCTCATTCGGCAGATCCACATCATAACACTTCTATGAAGAAAATTGAACCAGGTGTGTTATTAATAGATACCGGATTACAAATATATGAGATGTGCTCTGATATAACTTGGACCTTCTGGGTTGGAGGAAAACCTGTGAAAGAATTTGTTGACGCTTATAATGCCCTTTTTGAATCGAAAGAAGTTGCAGATGAATTCTTTACTGATGGTACCCCAAATAACGTACCCGCTAAAAAATGTCGCGAGTATTTAGCAGAGAAAGGATATGATCATGAGAAGTTATTTTTCCACGGATACGGGCACTCTTTAGGATTTGAAGCTCATGACATAGGCGGTAGGATAAGCTGGAAGGTACCTGACAATTTTAGGCTTAAAGAAAATATGGTTTATACTAGTGAGCCGGGGCTTTATTGGGCAGATAAATGGGGAATAAGATTAGAAGATGATGTTATTATTGGTAAGGGTAAATATGAGAAAGTTACTTATAACTCAAAAGACCCAATACTAATATAACCCTTAAAATTGTCTATAACTTGATAGAAAATGGGAATTCTTTTATTTCTTCTATTTTATTTTGGTTTGGATCCATAAATTTAATAGAGATTTTAATAATGTAATCTCCTACTTCAAGCGGTTTAATGTTAATTTCCCAATTTAAATCCTCGTTAGTTCTTAACGAATAAATTTGTTTCTTTGTGGTACCTCTCATAATTTTTAACTTCTCAGGAAACTCAACATCAATATTCACATCTAACGCTTCGCCTTCGCTCTTATTTTCAATCAAAATTTCCAACGGAAATGTTTGGTCAATAAGAGGAGGTCTCAGATTTTTAATCGAAGCTACCAAAGTAGCTGGGGGTGAAATTAACTTTGGCGTAATTGACTGCGTTTCATATACAAAAATAAGATTTTTATTTAATTCACAAGTGAATACAAAAGGACCGATTATTGATTTATCTACTTGAAAATGGGGTTTAATTACGAATTCTAACGGAGTTTTTTTCCCCACACCAATAGTGAACGGAATATTCGGTCTTTTACTCGTAGTCAAATTATCTGAAACATTAATCAATATTTTTTTAATATTAAAATCGCGTAGTTCAAATTGATAGTAAGGATCTTTTAAAACTTTTCCTAAACTGGTAGTATCAAAATTGAGAGTAAGATTTATAATTTCATTAGTTGTATAAACTTCTTTATTTAGTTCAAATGTTGAAGCTAATAACAATTCTACATTTAGTAGAAGCAATACATTTTTTAATAGCTTTACCTCAGCGTCTCT
>JABXKD010000014.1 GCA_013375475.1 Promethearchaeota archaeon | reverse complement strand
ATCAATACCCATTGAAGGCCATTCATCAGATGATTTTGGCATCGGTTTCCTTACTTCTTCATCAGATTGCTCTGTTTTAACTCCTTTGAGGCCAATTTCGTCCCCATAATATATTTTAGGAATACCATTAGTGGTAAGAAGGAATAAAAATGCAGGTAAGATATACCTATCATCTTCTAAAATAGAACGAATCCTCGTAGAATCGTGATTTCCTAGAAAATTTAATAAAGTAATATTCTTAAATAATCCCCATTCTTGATGAAAGGACCTCTCTAAAATAGATTTAAGCTCGTACATATTATTGGAATTAATTGCGCTCCAAATTGATTTATAAACTTGGTATCCCGTCCCCGCATCTAATAAATCTGGACCAATCCATTTGTCGTAAGGACCATGAATCATTTCTCCGATTAAAATGCAATCGGGTTTAGTTCTTTTACATGCTTGCCTGAATTCTCGCCAGAAATTGGTACCAATAAGATATGCTACATCTAAACGCCAACCATCTATTCCGATTTCTTTTAACCAATAATTGCTTACTGAAAAAAGATAATCCCTTACATCTTTTTCATTTAGGTTTAATTTTACAAGTTCATAATGCCCTTCCCAATTTTGATAATCCAAACCATCCTTGTAAGGATTATCTTTTGAAAAGTCAATAAAATGCCAATGTCGGCGCCAGGATTCATCCTTATGAATCTGAATATCTTTAAAGGACTCAAATTCCCTACTAACATGATTAAACACTCCATCAATTATAACTCTAATATTCATATTGTGAAGCTCAGTAGTAATTTGTTTGAACAAATCATTAGTTCCTAAACGATGGTCTATTTTCATATAATCTATCGTATCATATCCATGAGATACAGATTCAAATAAGGGTCCAAATTGAATCACATTGACTCCTAATTTTGTGAAATGATCATAAAAATTTCTAATTTCCAATAATCGATTAGTCGTACCACTCTCTTCTTGACCATATTTAGGAGCATTAAAAAAACCTAAAGGATATATATGATATACGATCGCGGTCTTTGCCCATTCAGGGATATAGTTAAGATGTTCCATTAAGGAGTTAAATAGTTTTTAATTAATCAATTTTAGCAAATTAGAAATTCTGTATATCTATGGGTTCAATAACATTCTTCCCTTTGATTACCTTAAAAGCATAAAATAACTTTTAAGGAAAAATTTGGAGGAATTAGGATTATTTTTTATCTAAAGACATGTTAGATGATTAGATTCTCCAGTTCCCTTATTATTAACAACAGCTATCATCAACTTTAAATGAACAAAAAACTATATTATAGATGCGACCGAATATTCAGAACAACATTTTTTTTCAACGATAAAATGAAATCAAATACAAAAACAATAGCGTTAATTTTACTTATACTAATATTTGCCTTTCCCATACATATTGCGGTAAATTTTTGCCATTTTGGAGCATATAATAAAGAAAATTTGGATGTTGACATCGAGTCAGATTTAAAAGGAGCGGAATATTGGGATCTTACAGGAGCTCCGATCTTTATTGATGATTCCAATCCTAATTATGATTGGAGCAAAATGGTAAGCGAAAATGATTGGTGTAAGGGTGACGGATCGTGGAGCAATCCTTACATTATTGAAAACATTACAATTGGGGGCTTTGGTGCTCCTGTGGGAAGTGGAATTCACGTAAAAAATTCCCAAACCAAATACTTTATAATTCAAAATGTCACAGTGTTAAATAAAGGTGGTGATTATCAAGATGCGGGAATTAAGTTGGAAAACGTAAATAATGGTACTTTATTGAACAATACTTTTTCAAATAACTCTATAAATGGGATATATTTACAGAACAGTAATAATAACAGTCTCTCGGGAAATACTGCAAATGAAAATTTTGGGGCAGGGATATGTTTACAGAATAGTAATAATAACAGTCTCTCGGGAAATACTGCAAATGAAAATTTTGAGGCAGGGATATGTTTAAAGAATAGTAATAATAACAATATATCGGGAAACAATGTTAATGACAACGGGGATGGGATAATTTTAAGATATTGTAATACTAACACTCTTTCGGAAAACACCGTACTCTGTAAATTTGGCGATGGAATATATTTGAGAGATAGTAATGCTAACACCCTTTCTGGAAATAGCATGAATGAATGTGGGTTAAGATTATCAGGATCTTTTGAAGATCTACATTCCCATGATATAGATATTACCAACCTCGTAAATGGAAAACCTTTATATTATTATACAAATGAAGTTGATTTGGACTCAAGCAATTTTACGAATGCTGGACAAGTGATCTTAGTAAATTGTAGTGATTCAGTAATATCAAACTTAAATACATCTTATAGTAATAACGGAATTTCATTATACTATTGCAATAATAACAATATATCAGAAAACACTGTAAATGATAATAATTGGGTGGGAATATATTTGTTTTATAGTATTACTAACAATATTTCGGGAAACGCAGCAAATGAAAACTGGTATGGGATATATTTAGAAGACAGTTATAATAACACTCTTTGGGGAAACGCTGCAAATAACAACTTTTATGGGATATATTTTGAAAAAAGTAATATTAACACTCTTTCGGAAAATACCGTAAATAACAACTATTATGGGATACATTTAGAAGACAGTAATAGTAACAATCTTTTAGGAAATACCGCAAATTATAATTCTTGGGAGGGGATATATTTAGGGGAAAGTTATGCTAACACACTCTCGGGAAATAGTATGAGTGAATGTGGGGTAGGATTATCAGGTTCATACGAACTTTTATGTTCCCATCATATCGATACTACAAATCTCGTAAATGGAAAACCTTTTTACTATTATGCAAATGAAGTTGATTTGGGCTCAAGCAATTTTACGAATGCTGGGCAAGTGATCTTAGTAAATTGTAATGATTCAGTAATATCAAACCTAATAACATCTTACAGCACCATAGGAATCTCATTATATTATTGTAATAATAACAATATATCAGGAAACGCCTTAAGTCATAATATTTGGGTAGGGATATATTTGATTTATAGCAACAATAACTCGATTTCGGGAAACACCGCAAATTATAACTATCGTGGAATAGATTTAAGATATAGTAATACCAACACGATTTCGGGGAACACCGCAAACCAAAATACTCTTAATGGGATACAATTATATAGGAGCGATTATAACACCCTTTCGGGAAACAATGCAAATTACAATAATGATAGGGGCATATCTTTAGGAAACAGTAATAATAATGATATATTGGGAAACACTGCAAATCACAATTTCTATTATGGAATTGCTTTGTACGATAGTAATAAAAACCTTATTTCGGGAAATACATTAATCGGAAATGGGGAGTGTATAATAGAAGATAATTGTCAAGGAAATTCTTTTAGTGATAATGGTACTTGTACTTATGGTCAAAGCGACATTCCTATAATTCCAGGATATAATCTATTCTTTTTGTTTTCCATTCTTTCGGTTGCTGTAATCCTTGTAAGTAAAAGGTTAAAAAAATCATAATTTCAAAATTTTTGGTTGGAAAATTTCAAACTTTCCAGACTTTATATTTACTATTCCAACAAATGTTATGATTTGTTAATCATATTTTTTAGGAAGGGTCATTTCTTAATAAAAGATATGCTAAACAAGTAATTGACACAAAATCTTTATTCTTATCAATGGTTAAAATTAATTGTAATCCGATATTAAGAACAATTAATATAGGCAAGGTCATATATTATTCATAGATCTGCGAAAAGTCAACATTGTTTAGAGGTTTTAAATTGAAAATTGGCTTGTTTATTTGTGATTGTGGCAAAAATATAAGCGGGGTTATTGATAACAATAAATTAATAGAATATTACCGCGATTATCCGGATGTTCATGTCATAGGAGATCAATACCTATGCGCCGAATTAGGTTTAAACAAAATTACTGACGAGATTAAAGAAAATAAGATAGATCGCGTGGTTATTGCTGCTTGTTCATTTAAGTTACATGGTTTTTTATTTAGAAAAACCATCGAAAAAGCGGGCATTAACAGATTTCTTATTTCTTTTGCGAATATTCGAGAACAAAATTCGTGGGTTCACGATAACGAACCTGAAAGAGCTACGATAAAGGCAATAGATCAAATTAATATGGCAATTGAATATGTTAAGCTCCTCGAGCCTTTAGAAGTTCAACGTGCTAAAGTAAATCCCGCGACATTAATTATTGGTGGTGGAATTGCGGGGATTAAAGCCTCGTTAGTTATTGCTGATGCGGGGTACAAGGTCTATTTGGTGGAAAGAGATTTAACAATTGGAGGACAAATGGCTCTTTTCGATAAAACTTTTCCTACGTTAGACTGTTCCATCTGCATACTCGGACCGTTAATGTTAGAAATTAAAGATCATCCGAATATTGAACTGCTTACATATAGCGAACTCGAAAGCGTAGATGGCTATGTTGGAAACTTTAATATAAAAGTTAAAAAGAATCCTCGTTACGTAAACGAAGAAACCTGTGTAGGTTGCTTTAATCTATGTCGAGATGTTTGTCCAATTGATGTCGAGGATACTTTTTTTCCACGTAAAGCAATAGATGTAGTTTATCCTCAAGCTATACCTCTTTACCCAAATATTTTAGAAGAATACTGTATTGGATGTAAAGCTTGCGCTCAAGCGTGTGACCGAGACGCTATTGATTTTGAGCAAAAAGTTGAAACGATTGAATTCAATGTGGGCACGATCATAGCTGCAACCGGCTTAAAAACCTTTGATCCTAGTTTATTAGGTGAGTTTAATTACCAGCGATACACAGACGTAATTACAACCATGCAGATGGAAAGATTGCTAAATAATGATGGACCTACCCACGGAAAAGTGGTAAGACCGTCTAATGGGAAGATACCTAAAAGCGTGTCTTTTGTGTTGTGTGTTGGATCGAGGAATAAAGCAATTCACCACGATTATTGTAGTCAAGTGTGTTGTAATGTATCAATCAAGCAAGCAGTTTTGTTAAAAAAAGAATATCCTGAAATAAATATCAACATCTATTATAACGATATACGCGCTATGGGGAAAAATTGCGAAGAATTTTATAACAGAGCTCAAGAAACTTTTGGTATAAGATTTATCAAAAGTAATATATCTGCGATTTTAAAGGACGACTTATCTCAAACAGGAGAGTTGTTAATAAGAGGTGAAGACGTTATTGACGACCGAATTTTTGAGAACAGAGCAGATATCGCAGTTTTAGCCATAGGAATTGAACCTGCTGAAGGTACAGAAGAACTTAGTCAGTTACTAAACATCTCCCAAGGTCCTTACGGTTTTCTACTTGAAAAACACCTGAAAATTAAACCATCTGAAACATCCGTGAGCGGCGTATTTCTAGCAGGAGTTATCCAAGGACCTAAAGATATTCCTAATAGTATCGCCCATGCAGAAAGCGCTGCTGCTAAAGCAATTGCTTTAATGTCAAAAGAATTTGTTGAATTAGACCCCCATGTCGTTTATTTTAATCCCGCGGAGTGTGACATGTGCAGATTATGTGAAAATATATGTGACTACAACGCTTTGGAAATAAAAAACGATAAATTAAACGTTATTCAAGCTAACTGTACTGGTTGTGGCGCATGCGCGGCGATGTGCCATTCAGATGCACTTTCAATTCCCGGATTTACTAAAAAACAAATAAATGCTCAGATAAAAACAATTTTGAAGCAAAAAAGTGAATATCCCTTAATAGTTTCGTTCCTATGTAATTGGTGCTCTTATATAGGTGCGGATCTTGCTGGTACAAGTAAGTTAAATTACCCTAGCAATGTTAGATCTATACACGTTATGTGTACTGCTATGTTAAATCCCTCTTTAGTATTTGAAGCTTTCTTTAATGGCGCAGATGGAGTGCTAATTGCGGGATGTCACCCTCAAGATTGTCACTACGACACAGGATTCACGAAAGCAGCCAATCGATTTGAAAGCATTAAAGAATTACTCGGTGAGGCTGGAATAAAAATGAATCGCATTAAAATCGAAAGTATTTCAGCAGGTGAGGGTGAAAAATTTGCCCAAGTAATATCAGATTTTAAATCTGAACTAGTAAAATTAGGTCCAATTAAACCAGGAGAATTCACGAAATCATCAATAACAAAGAAAGGAAAGGAGAAAAAAAAAGCAAAGTTAAACGAATTATAAAGAAATATAAGGATTTTAAAGCTACTTTTCTTATATAAACTACATAAATTTATATTTTGCAATGAGAAATTATGAAAGTTCGTGCTATTACAATTGGACAGAAAGTTCCATATTTAGCAGAAGATAAAGAACTCGAGAATTATATGGAACAGAAACTTCAAAGGTTTTCTTCTTTCAATAATGACCTCATTCAAAAACTCAACAATATAGGTATCGAGGTACAGACTAAAAGGTTGTGTTCTCAACCGATTTTATCCTATGACCCGCAATTTTACTCGAAAAATTTGAACGAAACTTTAACAAGAATACACGACCAATTAGGTATTTTGGAAAATATCCTATCTAAGTACGATTTCGATTATTTTGCTTCTTGTACGGTCATAGCTGACGAACAAATACAAAAATATGGTATTTATGAGAAATTATTATTAAATGAGATTCCTAATTTCATCAAACGAAGAGAGAAATTTTTCACTTCTGTACAAGTGGCTTCAAAAGAAAACGGGCTTAATCTCTCTGCGCTTCGGTCAAGTGCAAAAATTATTAAAGCATTATCTCAACCAGATCCATTCCATAATCTAAATTTTTGCGTGAGTAGTAACGTCCCTCCCGATACTCCCTTCTTTCCCGCAGCTTATCACCTGTCAGAAGGAGCTTCATTCGGTTTAGCTCTGGAAATGGCTGATGAGGTCGTTCGGATTTTTGAATCTTCCAAAAGTTTTGAAGACGCACATGAACGCTTAGGAGTAAGGTTTAACGAAATTTACGATTTTCTGTTGAACATTTGCGAAGAAGTAGCCACTAAGAACGGTATTGAATTTAAAGGAATTGATTTTTCTCCTGCGCCGTATCCTACCGCAGAGAAAAGTATTGGAACTGCGTTCGAAAAACTAAATTTCGAATATTTTGGAGCCCCAGGGTCTCTAATAGGAGTAGCTATGATAAAAAATGCTATACCTAAGAGGAAAAAAGTTATTGGTTTTTCAGGTTTTATGCCCTCCGTCCTTGAAGATTATACAATCGCAAATAGTTTATCAGAAAATAATTTTAATTTAGATACATTACTACTGTACGCGACTATTTGTGGGACGGGATTAGATTGCGTTCCTTTACCAGGTAATATATCTGAACGAGAATTGTTTTATATCTTATTAGATCTGTGTACCATCTCTTTAAGATTGAATAAACCACTTACTGCTCGACTTATGCCTATCCCTGATAGAAACGCAGGTGACATTGTAGATTTTGATTTCGAATACTTTGCCTCTTCGAAAGTTATGGACTTTCGAAGGTTATCAGATACTAACGAAGATGATTTATTTTCAAGTAAAGAAAAAAGTATTACTTTTTTATAATTGATTTTCAAGGATAAAGGAAAGAGATTATTCAAAATATTCAATTACTTTTCCACTTTGAGTGATTTCATAAAAGATTTCTCCACTGCTATCATCATTGATGGAATTGATACAAAAAGCTTTGATTAAGTAATCAACATTATAGACTAATTGGTTTTCTTCTTTAATTATTTTTTTTTCAATTAATATCTTAAGTAGCTCTTTTCTAGCAATTTTCGTGTTCTTATTAACTATTTCTAATATCTCCCTTCTTACAGGATGATTAACAGCTTTTAAATAAAGATCGTGCAAATATTTTGTCCCCTCCAAACTTTGGCTATATTCTTCCATTGATTTGTAATTTTTAAAATCAAACTCATCTGGCATAAGATATACAACGGTAGAAGAAATTAAAGTTTTTTTATATCGTAGTAAAATCTACTGATCAGCAAAAAGATTAATGGGCTTTTTATAGAAGGATGTAAAGAAGTAAGTAGAATCAAAACTAATTTGGTTTTAAAAACTGTGAAGTAAATGGAGAAACCTCAGGTTCAAACAATTAGCACCAGTAAGAATGTTAAGAAAAAAGAGCGAGCTATGGACCATCTAGAAGATTTATGGGGTAGGAGCTCGACAATAGAAGGAAATTCCAAACATATTAGCAAGAAACTAGTGGTAAAATTAGAAACTAATGGCGCTGAAAAGCGAAAAATTTTATTAAAACTAGAATGTGGGAAATCCAACATTAATTCAAATAACTATCACCTTCTTTCTGATTTGTTAAAAGAATTTTTTAGCCCTAGTTCTCCATCTGAATAACAGTTTATCCTTTGTTGAAGTTTTAAAAGAAAAACATTTTATAGTAGGACTCCTATTTCTTTTTTAGTTTCAATTTAAAAAATCTGATGAATTTAATATGAATTTTGAAGAAATTAAAAAATTACTTGGTAAAGATGCGGATGACCTTTTAAATCATACATGCACAGGAATTCCCAAGGAGATGATTCACGCTCCAGGACCAGATTATATGGAGAGAGTTTGGGAGCACTCTGATCGCAATAATTTAGTGCTAAACAATATGGAGCGGATGTTTAACCAGCGAGGTAGATTAGCGGGTACCGGTTATATTTCGATACTTCCCGTAGATCAAGGGATAGAACACACCGCATCAGCCAGTTTTGCGGTAAATCCTCGGTACTTTGATCCCGAGAACATAATTAAGCTAGCAATAGACGGAGGATGCAATGGTGTTGCATCCACTCTAGGGGTTCTAGGCTCAGTTAGCAGGAGATATGCGCGCAAAATCCCATTTGTAGTGAAATTAAACCATAACGAATTGCTTACAAAACCGGATTTATCTGATCAGACTATGTTCGCAAGCGTAGATCAAGCGTGGGATATGGGAGCTGCGGCGGTCGGTTCAACAATCTATTTTGGTTCTGATTATTCGCGAAGACAAATACAAGAAACATCTGAAGCTTTTAAATACGCCCATGAGCTTGGACTTGTGTGTGTATTATGGACTTATCTTAGGAACAAAGAAGAGTTCATTAAAGATGGAAAAGATTATCACACGGCGAACGATTTAGAAAGCCAAGCTAATTATCTTGGAGTTACAATAGAAGCAGATATAATAAAACAAAAGCTTTCTACCTTAAATCGAGGGTTCTTAGATTTAAACTACGGTAAGACGGACAAACTCGTTTACGACAAATTAGCAACAGATCATCCCATCGAATGGAACCGTTATCAAGTCGCTAATTGTTATATGGGAAGGGTTGGATTGATTAATTCTGGTGGAGAAACGGGTGGAAACGATCTAGCTGATGCTGTGAAAGCTGCAGTGATCAATAAACGCTCTGGTGGTATGGGACTCATTTTAGGTAGAAAAGCGTTTAAGAAACCAACTCCCGAGGGAATTAGAATTCTTAACGCCGTACAAGATGTATATTTATCTAAAGACATAACCATAGCTTAACAAAAAACAAATTTTTTTTTACCTATTTATTTTTTATACGAATATTTAATTTTTTTTTAATCAAAATTATTTTTTCTTTCAGAATGTCGATTCTTTTAAGAAAAGAAAGTATCCTATCAATCGATGGATAAATAATTTTATTGAAAAATTATAAAAAATTGGTCTACATTAAGTTAATTAAAACTAAATTCTATTATAATCTTAAGTTAAAAGAAGCAATATAGAGAAATAAAAAAAAGAGTATAAAAAATGGGATACAATAAACATAATCCAAATCAAGGGAAAAATCCTTATAGGGTAAATAGAGAGCCTGAACATGAGCCAGCTCCCACGAGTTTTGCAAAAGATGGTATTAATTTTGATACTCAGCGTATTTGCCCTTCGTGTGGTAAAGTAATTAAAATTGGTCATAATTTTTGTAAATTCTGCGGAGTGGATTTAAGTTCTATAAGGCCATTAGGATATTCCGATAGGACTTTAAAAGAATTGGCCAATACAGCATTAACTGATCCTGATCCTGGCGTTAGAAAGGATGCTGTTGACACCTTAGGAGATTTAGGAGAAGCAGAAGTTCTAGGCGTTTTTGCTTACATTTTAATGAACGATTCCGATGAATTAGTTCGTAAAGAGGCTGCTGATGAATTAGGAGATTATCATCACCCCCACTCGTTGGATATATTAGCCAAAGCTTTGAAGGATAAAAGCCCAATAGTGCGGAAGGAAGCAATAGAAGGTTTAAAAAAAATCAAGAAGAAAAATATACCTGAAAAAATTGAAGCGGAATACAGAGAACCTATTGAAAAGCCATCAGAACCTGATGAAGTAGAACCAAAAACAATTGAATTTAGCGAGAGCGAGGAAGAAGCTGAAGGAGAAGAAGATTCCGAAGAAGAAGAAGTTTTGGAAGAAATTGAACCCGACGACGAGGCTTAAAACTTAAAATAATAAATACTACCGTCTAAAAGTTAATCTTTACTTACTTGGAATTTTTGGTAAGTTTCTACCAGATGTAGGATTAGGTTTCTCAACATCGCCTTTGGGTGGTTTAACTCCTTTCTTTAAAACTTCTACTGCCTCAACTATTCCTTTTTTGTCATCAAAATAAACTCTAAACACATTATCATCCAATTCCATTACTCCTCTAGGAAGCTTTTTTACTTCTTCCCAAACTATATCCTCAACATTTTTTCCAAACACATCCGTTACTTTTGAAACTGCTCCATATAATTTATGCCCAAGAATTAAGTTTTGACGTTCTAAGCTTTTTGGAACGCTTATATTTAATATTTTTTCTTTAATTCGATTTTTATCTTCTTCTGAGAGCAAATCAGTTAGTTCTGCTGTTCCTTTCTTTTTCCTTGTTGGTGTATCTCTCGTAAACGAAGAAATAACTACATCATCAGCCTCTAAGCCTGGAGAATAATATTCCTCATCATCCTTTTGTACTCCTACTTTTTGTTCTTTTGCAAGGCGTTCTACTTCTAAAAGACGGTCTCTTTCAATGTTTCTGATGTATCGCATATCGGGAAGTTTTTCAGTTACTTCCATAGATTCCAACCTGAAGGCGTGTAAGAATTCTTGTAACTCATCTCCTTGATCAATGGAGATAATTTTACACCTATGATAACGAGAGTCCTGAATTAAGTCCCGTTGTAACTCTTGTGCTACTCTAGAGCTAATAAATCTCTTCCTTACAGGAGATTTCGACCCCTTCCAAATAAATATTCTTCTGAGGTCTTCTCTTATAATAATTAACACTTGTTCTGGACTTAAATAATTCTGAAGCTCTTCGGGTTTAACATTTAACTTTTTTCGTTCTCCTGTGTTTTCAAGGTCATATACTATGAACTCTTCGTAGCTTTCAGTCATATATCTACACACTTTTATGTTTGAACCAGTATTTAGGTTTTATATTTAACTAGGGTTTAATTTAACTAAAATAGTCTTCTACCAAAATATAAAATTTCCAATATTAAAATCTATTTAAAAACTTACTTACTGTCATTAAAAATATCAGTTAAAAAAAAAATAGAAAAAAAAAAATAATTAGTACCAAACTAAACTTTTGATTCTTAATGTCTTTTCCGATTTTCCTCTTTTTCGTGGTGGAGCATAATGACTATACCAAGAATGAGCATTGCGGAATCGTCATCAAGGTCTGGAGACATTTTTATTCCAAATGTATTCTTTAAAAGACTTTTCCATAATTTTTTTCGTATTTCGGCAACTTCCTGGCCATCTTTAAAAATCCTGAATTTAAGCGTCATGACATTTCCTTTCATCGTGAAAACTTTATTCTCATTAGGATCCTCAAACCAATATTTAGCTGGAAATGCCACAATTTTTTGTTTCAGTTTCCCAATGAATTTATCGTCCTCTTGCTCTCCACCTCTATAAAATGTATAAGTTGAGCGAAGAGAGATTATCTTTTCATGAATCGTTAATATGGGAACATCGTTAAGATCTCTTATACGGTAGGTATTACCAATCTTAATTAAATTTCCACGAAATGTGCCAAGTAACTCGCCCTCTAAGTTCTTGATTTCACCTTTATCTGTTAAAGAAATCATTTTTTCATTTAACATGAACTCACGTGTTTTTTGAAGTGACATAATTTTCTCTCTTATTCTTTATTTTAAATTTTTAAATTTAATATTAAAGTTCGACTTTAAATATTTTTGCTCTTTATAAAAATTGGACTAAATAGAATTTATAAATAGGAGAATCTACAAATAATATAACAAACCAACTAAACTTCTTAATAAATAATCACTGTATAGAGGTAAATCATCATAACCTTAGTTTATAACACAGACGGGTATTTCTGTGAAGGCGAAGTGGAAAGAGATTGGAAATATAAAATGGATTCAGGGAAGATAATTCTAACAGACAAAGAACTATCACTTATGAAAAAATCAAAAATAAGCCTTACCGAATTGGGGACTTCAGTTGACGATTTCAAAGAAGGTTTCGTGATTCCGTTAACTCATATTAAAAAATCTCACAATGAATTAGTCCAGGGAATTTATATCGTAAAAATTGAGACCAGAGATGGTCATTTATTCTCAATAACGACAGCTAATGCAAAAAATATAGGAAAAGAAGGGAGTATACATTTAAATGGATTGATAAATTCGACAACCATACTCTCAAACAATAGAAAAAATATGTCCCCAAGCACTAATGTTTCTAAAATAGAGCAGGATCCTAATATTTGTAGTTATTGTGGAGAAGAATTCGATCCGAGTTGGAAATTCTGTAGAAATTGTGGAAATAAAATATAAATAAAAAGATTTATATGACTGGCAAACAAAAAAAAATCTTTAGAATATCCTAATCACATTCGACGACCAAGAACTCCAAATGGACCAGGACGTCTTCCACGACCAAAAGGAACGCCCATCATTCCCCTGCCACCGCTAGCATCGTGCATCACATTATCAATAGACAAAACAAAACCTAATAAAATCCTTCTGTCAGTTTCATTATCTAAAATTCTTAGAGCATATCTATCAGCAAAGTCAAAAATTCCCCCGAGGAAGACATCTCTCCACCGATCAGCTTTATCTATTTCTGCTACTAATTTTCCCGTAGTTAAATCGTAGATTTTAAACGACCAGCCAAAAAAGTCTCCGTCGGCTTCAAACCAACGCGTACCGAGCGGGTCTTCCAAATAAAACTTAGATTTAAAGAAGGTTAGTATTTTCTTTTTGATTCTAGCTATTAGTTCCCCGTCTGGCGTCTTTAAATCTTGAGCACCACGCGCGGAAACTATCTTACTGTGAATAGTGGCAACGACAGTGCCATCCAATTCTTGAAGTTCCACTCGTCTTCTTATGCTAAATAATATACGATTCATACGACCAATAAGTTTACCTTCTTCATCCATAATATCGCCGTAACCCATATCCCACATGCGTTCTTTAATTACGTAATAGTTTCTGTTTAAATCAAAAAGATCACTGTTTTCTATAGGATGTTGACTTGGAGGAGAGGTTAAGCTAATTTTTTCATCCTTTTTAACCGCTTGTTTAACTGATCGTAAATCTGTGCCGCATTTTTCGCAGAATTTTTGGGATTCACCATCAACGGGATCCCCACAATTCGGACAATTCATAAAATCAACTATAATAATTTTATATTTTAATTATGTTTTAATCATCAATAATCAATTTAGTCTAATAAATGTAAGGATAGCTTGGAAATTCTACATACAGTATAAAGAAATGTTTTAATTAAACTAAGATTTTAATTATAGTATATCAAGGAAGTGGGAAAAAAATGTCAACTAAATCAACGATACCCAGTTTATTAAAAATAAAGGATTATGTGACGCTAACAGGGACCACAATCGGTATAATCGCGTTGATATGTGGTTCATTTGGAGCCCGAGATGCTGTATCTTTAGGTTTTTTTTTAATCTCAATCACATTAGGGACTGATTTAATAGATGGATATATCGCGAGGAAAACTGGAACGGTAAACGAAATAGGAAAAGAACTTGATTCTTTAAGCGATTCACTTACATTTGGTATAGTACCAGCGGTTTTAACTTTTCAGGCATTTAAAACTGGGACAATTTACGATTATTTTCTTGTAATCGGAAGTATCTGCTTTGCGTTAGGCGCGATTTTGAGGTTAGCAAGGTTTAATATTATAGCAGATCCTGGTTATACAGGAGTACCAACGCCAGTAAGTTGTCTTCTAATGATCGGTTACTTTTATAGCAACTATTTCCACGCATTTGCATTGGGTGGTTTGAATTACCCTTTCTTAGACTTTTCCTATTATTTTGTACCTTTCCTTTTAATCTTTATTGGGTGGTTAAATATCACTACTCATATTAAATTTGGTGAAAAAAGTAAAATTGTATATGTTATATTTATATTATTTGCTCCCTTATCCCCCATATTCGGTCTTATTGGAATCTTGAATCCGACACCTTTAGTGTCTCTTACGGTTTCAATTATTTTTTTAATGTTGTTTATTCTTTTATTTGGATGGGTACTCTTACATTCGTTTATACTTAATTTACTTGCAAAAAGAAGGAAAGAAGTATAAATGAGGATATAGGAATATAATCAAATTATTAAAAAAATTAATGTTAAATTTTCTACAATATGTGATTCTCCCATTCTTCAATACTCTCAATTATATGGTTAATATCTGTATCGTTGAGATGGCCTAAATGAGTTTTATATTGATTGATTTTACTCCTTATCTTATGTAGGGTTACGCTGAATCCCTTCTTTTCCAATATTAAATCTGCAATAGTTTCCATTTCTTTACTGAATTCTTCTCCATTAAGTTTGTGGAGTTTTTGTATTAAATCTTTAAAAGCGTTCTTGATAAGAACTGCTGCGTCTTCATCTGATTTAATGGGTTCTATTGTCTTCTTAGGTGCTGAATTAGTATCTATTGGCTTAACAGGTTTTTCAATTTTTCCCTGGAGTTTTTCTGATATGTTTGGGATTTTTTCGTTTGTTTTGACCTCATCCGAAGCTTGAGTTTTGATACTTACTGGAATTTCAATAGATGGGGGAACAGGTTTTTTCTGGAGTGTTGTAAAGTGAGTTGAAGTAATTGGGTGTGAAGTTTTTATTCCCTTCCCTTCTGTGGGGGCACTAATACCGAGAGATCTTGGAGTTTCATGTAAACTAGAACTAGCAGTATCCCAAACGGCATTAACAACAAAAAGGAATAATTTAATCAGAAATTTATTACTTGTTGCAAATCCTATAAAATCTTCCTGCGAATTTTGCGAATCTCCTCTTAGCATTCCAACAAGAAAATAGTTATCGTCGCTTTTACAAATAATAACATTATCTTTTTTAAGAGTCCGATACTCGAGGTTTTTATGTTCTTTTATTGTTTTAACATGGCTATTAGTATGAGGCTCTGAAGACGCAATTTCAATTTTAAGGTTTTTTGAAATATTCTTGAAATCATCTATAGCAATGTGATCTTCAAGTTTGGGAACAATGATCAATAATTTTTGTTTTGATTCGGAAATCCTAAGCATTATTTCTTCGTTTACTCTTGAGATACTCTTTACTTGCCAGAAATCATTCTCTTCTGAAGGTATAACTGCCTTTAAGTAGCTCTCTAAGGCTGTATTAATGGGATTATTTAAAGCAGCAACAGAATCAACAGAATTATAAACAATTTCTTTGAAATTATCTAAAATCACATTTTCAAATTTGTTAAGATCGTCTCCTAGGCTAATTCGTTTTGTTTTAATTAATTCAATTATTGTATTAATCTTCGTCTCATTGCTGTTTAACATATTAAGTAAAACCATTTGAAAATCGTTCCGAAATTGGAAAGTTGAATCAATTATATTGTTAAGAGATTCGATCGTATTGTTAAATTCTTCTTCTATTAATTTGTGTAAATTAGCGGTAAAATCACCTAAAAATTTATTAAAATTCTCTTTAAATACTTCTTCGATCGCGTCTTTTACAACTTTCTCCGTTTTTTTTAATTCTAAAGATTCGACTTTATTGTTGATATCTTTCTTTATATTAGTGATTAATTTGATTAGATACGAGAATTGAGTTTGGATAACGCTTTTTGTTGATTGACGTAGATCTTCAAGTACAGTTTTTACAACTTTCAGGTTTTCTATACCTTGTACGATGTCATCAATATCTTGTTTCTGAATTATTACATCTTCTTCAATATCTTTCCTTAATTCTTGTGTAGCTTCAAACATAGTATCTAATTCAATAATCTTATTTTTTTGGAATATTGAGATTAGAGAATTCGATATAAGTATTTGTACTTGATTTTTAATGCTTTCTAAATTAGCGTTTATATTACTATAGTAATTTAAAATAGGATTAATTGGAGGTAATGCTAGATATTGTGAAGGTAAATTTGATCCTTGAAGTTTTATAGGCACGAATAAACCAAATTCAACAAGCTCTTTTATAGTATTAGAAAATTCTTCCTGAGAAACATTTGGCAAAAGAGAGAATAGTTCAAATGAAGATAATGGTTGTTGACCAATACATCGCAAGTATAATTCGATTCCTCTATCTGAAAGTTGGATGTTTTTTAATAATTCTTCCATATTGGTCTCATTCCTTTTCACTTTTAATAATAAGTAATATCAATATCTATTTTTTAAAGTTTTTTAGATTAAAGAAAATATTTAAACTATAACTCTCTACACTAAATTATAAAGACGTTAGGTTTTAAATATTATTATGAGCCCCTATGAAGATATTTTTTTCTACTTAGATTTAACCAAGGATATTTTAAAGAAGAAAGAAGTCAATAAAGCCATTAAGTACTATATTTCTGAAAGAAATAAAACAAATATTAAAGGACATTATGGTTTACTTATCTTCCAAGACGCAGGGAATCCTATATTTATAACAGATAAGAAAGACTCTGAAATTATTCAAAATGCCATTGAAGAAAACTGGAAAACTCGTCCTAAAAAACAATCGTTCTTCGAAAACGGGCTTTTTTACATATTTTCATATATAGCAGAAACTGTAAGAAAAAAATCAAGACATAATAGAATTATCATAATAACTGATACCCCTAGCGATCTATCTGAGGATTATACTGAAGCATTATTTGGGTTAGTGTCTAAAATCAAAGTAATACCAACTTTCATAGATATTATAAGAGTTTCAGAAAAAGAAGAACGGTTTTTTAGAGATGATGTCAAATTAAATATTTTGGCAAGCGATACTAATGGTGCAATGTTTTATTTATCAGAAAAAAAAGATTTCATAACAATAATAAAAAACCTAATCAAATCCAAACAACAAGTGAAAGCACTAGAAGAACAACCAGATAAGATCAAAATTAAGATGGAAGACTATGAATTTTATTCTCGCTTAGCTAAAAGATTAATACCATCAAATACAAATGAGGTGGGATTGAAGTGTCATCTTTGCCAAGAAGAGATTTGTCCCTGTTGTGCCGATATAAACGATACATTACAGATTTGTGAAAGTTGTAATTCTGCGTTTCATAATTGCTGTGTGACTAATTATACGATACAAAATAATATTGGAATACCCCACATTTTTCGATGCCCTAAGTGTGATATTCTCTTAAAAATCGATCAAGATGAAATTGTCGAACCTTATGAATCTGTAACTGAATCGGTTGAAGACTATTTAGAGAAGGAAGAAATTGCTACAAATTTGGTGGAAAACCCTACTTTTGAGGAACCAGAGCAATTTTATAATGAAGAATCTTACATAGAAACTAAAGGAACTCCTGATATCGCAATTGGAGAATCGTATGAAGATAATCTCCAAAAAGTTAGGATCGGGGGTTTTTTTGGAAAGACATATACTATTAAAAAAGAAGGCGATAAACTCGTCTATCAAAAAGTAACTACATCCAATGAGTCTGAAATGAATAATAATGCTTACGAAAGAAAAAATGATTTAATTTCAGAACCAAAACCTAATAAAGTCGAGATACCACAACTCTCGAGTCAATCAGGAAACGATTTTAGCGCTAATAGAAGTGTTGAAAAACCGAGCGTTATAAATTGTCCTAGTTGTGGTACCCAGATTGATGAAAAGAATAATGATAAACAATCTTGTCCTTATTGCGGACATACATTAGAAATTTAAAATTCCTCTATTCTATTTTCATGTAAATTTATGGTCTTTAATAATGAGAACTTAACAAAGATCAATAAAAATAAATAAAAATTCTCTTATCATTTAATCACTTCATTTTTGGATAAAATTTATACTAAATCTGGATCTAAATATGTTTAAGAAGACTTCGATAAGCTCAGAAGAATTTATATTTTACATCGATCTTACAACCGATTTTATTAAGAAAAAGAACTTTATCAAAAATATTGGTTCTTTCATCAAAGAAAAAGATAAGTTTAATACTTTGAGTTCATATGGATTGTTACTTTTTCAATCTGACGATAATCCTGTAACATTATATGATAAGACTGATTTTAATGCAATTACCGAAATCATAACTGAAAAGTGGGATACTAGAGAAATAAAAAGAAGTTTTTTTGAAAATGGTTTATTTGAAATATTAGCTTATGTTTTTAGACGAAGTAGAGATGCTCGAAAAAACTATAGGATAATTATAATCTCTGATACCCCCAGTACATTATCTGAGGACTATCATAATGCGCTTTACGATCTTTTAATTAAAGCTAAGAAATTCGATACTTTTATTGATATTATTCGTGTAGGAGAAGAACAGTTCTACAACGACGATGTTAAATTAAAAGTCGTAACCAGTGAAACTCATGGAGGTGTACTCTATTGTAATGATGCAAAATCGTTTTTTAATATTTTAATGTCCCTAGTTCAGAGTAAATCCGAATTTAATGTTGTTCACCCGGAAGCAAGTAGTCAAATTTTGAAAGAAGATAAAATATTTTACGAAAAATTAGCTGTAGATTTAATTTCATTAGATCCTGATGAAGAAGAAAAGTGTGATATATGCGAAAAAGAAGTGTGCCCTATTTGTAGTGCTTATTCTGATGAAGTTCACAAATGTTTTAATTGTAATGTGAGATATCACGCTTGTTGTGCCGCAGATTATTCTATTAACAATAATATCGGATTTCACCATATCTTCAGATGTTTAAATTGCCAAACTCTTTTGAAGTTGGATGAAGAATATGTAGATATGATATACGAAGAAGAATACGAAGAAGAACCAGAAATAGAAATTGTTTCACATGGAAGTGTTGAGGAGAAAATAGAAGAAGAATATATTGAAGAAAGCGAATTTGAGGAGCAGGTATTTGAACAGGATCACGAACATGTGGTTATAGGTGAGGATATTCTCAATCCCGAAAAACTTAAATCACCACCTAGTTTGAGTAAACCTCCTACATTGGTAACTCCAACTAAAAAAGTTAGAGTTGGAGGATATTTTGGTCAAGAAATAGCTGTGAAACCTAACGGTTCAGGTAATAATTTCATCTCTCCTACAACTGAATCAGTCATGGGTGATACCGAAGGTTCAACGAAGACAGAGGAGAAAATCTCAATCACTACGTTAAGACCTCCTAGAAGAAGTACCGTTAAATTGTGTAAAATGTGCGGTCAAACGCTTATCGGCGCTTCTACTTGTCCTAAGTGTGGATTTAAGAACTAATCAATTAAAAAACATGGATTCATTAGTATCTTGTTCCTTCTGTTTCTGATTGATGCGAAATTGATAAGTATTGTAATAAAACCACACACTTATTAGATAAACATCTATTTTGTTTGTAAATTATTTAATTCCAATAAAATTAAAACAATGATAACTTTTCCAATACAATGACCATAGAGGATTTAAATGAATCTCCTACTAATCTAGCAATTCCTAAAATAAGCATGTTCTTATCAGGGATTTTTATGGGTAATGTGGGGATATTTATTTCTTTATTAAGTGGGTATCCTATTTATTCAATAGTCTTGTTCAGAGGTATTTTTGGAACCGTTTTTCTAATTCTTTTTATGATAATAACAAGATCCTTTTCATTTACTTTCTTTAAAGAGTGTTTCAAAATACACTGGAAACTTTTAATTCTATTAGCAATAATGACCCCACTAGTGGTATTTCTTTACTTTTTGAATATAGCTCTCACAGGTTACGCTTTTGCAGCATTTTTATTATATACTAGTGGAATTTTCCTATTGTTCTTCTTAGTAATAACGAGAGAAGAAAAAGTATCAAAGATCAACTTTATTAGTTTCATTTTAGCAATCGTAGGGATATCCATTATAATGGAATTTTGGACAGGTCAGGTTTTAATATTAGGAATAGTTATTGGGATTTTTTCGGGTTTTTGCTTAGGTATATTGATCTTTTCTAAAAAAAAAATATATACAAATAGAGGAAAAATTAATTCGAATGAAAATTTTGATGTTTTTCTAACTTTATGGTCAACCTTATTCTTAATTTTTCCATTCCTACCATTTGGTATTACAGATTTATTTAGAATCACATTTTTTGACCTAATAATTATTTTAATGCTTGGGCTCATTCCTACTGCTTTAGCATTTACATTGTATAATGTTGGAGTGAAAAAAGATAAGGGAGGAAACATTGTGATTTTATCGTACATTGAACCTGTCATGGCAACGATTAATACAGCGATTTTCTTAAAGAATCTCTCTATATTCACCGTTATAGGCGGAGTTTTAGTTCTTTTATCTAATTATATTATGTTAAAATATTCCAAATAAAAGAAGCTCGCTATTTAGAAATATTCTTTTTATATTTTTTTTATAATTTCACAAAATTGAAATTATTTCAAATATTAATAAAACAAAAACAGCAAAGTGTTCTCAGTGTCAGAAAAGGAAGAAAAAATAATATCAAGAATAAAAGAAATTGAAAGTACTAATTTGGCTCGAGATGATATTAGAAACGAAGTCATCGAGACTAAAAAGGCTGTAGAAAAAGATAACGACTTGTTAGCTGATAGAGTCCACCAAAAATTTATAGACAATAATATTAAATCATTTGATATTGTAGGTGCTATCGGAGCAGGTAAAACTGCTTTATTAGAAGCGATATCTGAAAAAATAACTTCAAAATATCGAGTGCTAGTCATTTGTGGGGATATAACAACACGATTGGACGCCGATCGTATTGAAAAACACAACGCAGAAACCGTTCAGATCAATACCGGTCGAGAATGCGCCTTAAATGCATATCACATCCATCAAATAATCAAAAATAAAGACTTAAAAAATTATGATGTTGTTTTTATTGAGAATGTAGGAAATTTGATATGCCCTTCAGATTTTATTTTAGGGACTGATAAAAGGATAATTGTAGTCTCAACTACAGAAGGAGAATGGGTAGTAGAAAAACATCCTATGCTATTTAAAATGTCAGACATTGCAGTTATAAATAAAGTTGATTTAAAGGAACGTCTTGGAACTGATGTCGATAAAATGATCTCTGATGCTAAAAAAATTAACCCCAATATAGAAGTAATTACAACAAGCGCAAAAACTGGGGAGAATGTCGAAAAATTAATGAATTTAATGGGTTTTTGAAAAAACAAGTGAAATTTTATGAAAGAAATTTTAGCTAATATAGAAGAAATCATAGGAAATATTGATGATATTGAAAAATCAGATATTAAGGAACTCATACAGAGATTCTTTACAAAAGTAACTAACCGTCTTGAAAACTACATAGGAGATTATCCAACTTTTATAGAGCCCGTCTATTTAGAAGATAATGTAAAAATCGGAGATGATGTTCTTTTAGGACCAAATGTATATATAGGTGCCAATTCAGAAATTCAAGATTATGTCGAAATTTCTAACACAATCATATTTAAAAATGCAGTAATTGGAGAGAACTTTAAACTAGAGAACTGTGTCGTTGCTAAAGATAGTTCTTTGAATTTCAAAAATCTAAATATGAAAAATGCTGTGTTAATTGGATCTGCTGACTCAATAAGCGATTTAAGAAGCAAAGAATTTTAGATATTACTTTTTAAATAGCTTTTTAATTGAGAGGGGACTGAGATAACGTATTAGTAGAGCTCAACGCTAAATCTAAATCATATCCTTAGCTGGGTTTAAAACCGGTTATTTTTAGGAGTGAGAATAATTATAGATAATCCCCAATTTTACTTGAATGGGAAATATATGGGCATAAAATTCAAAAATCTTTTTGAAGATCTATAAATTACTAGTTTTAATGAGAAATATACAAGTGATTCCAAAATGAAACCCCCCGTGGAACCTTTTAAAATAAAAGTTGTAGAACCCGTTAAATTACCTTCCGAGGAAAGAAGAAGACAAGCGATACGGGAAGCAGGATTTAACACTTTTTTACTTTTATCTGACGATGTATTCATTGATTTACTTACTGATTCTGGAACATCTGCTATGTCCGATAACCAATGGGCCGGAATGATGTTAGGAGATGAAGCTTACGCTGGAAGCAAAAATTTTTACAATTTGGAAAAATCTGTGCAAGATATATTAGGATATAAGTATTTAGTTCCCACCCATCAAGGCCGTGGAGCAGAACATTTAATGTATAGTAATTTAGTAAAACCAGGACAACTGGTTCCACGAAATATGTATTTTACGACCTCAAAAGTTCATGTAGAACTTCCCGGTGGAAAGATGGTTGATGTCATTATTGACGAAGCTCACGATCCGGAAAACACTCATCCTTTTAAAGGAAATGTCGATTTTAATAAATTGCAAAAGTACATCGACGATTATAGTCCGGAAAAAATAGCTTTTGTCAATGTCGAGATGAATGTTAACATGGCTGGAGGGCAACCAGTCTCTATGGAAAATCTGAGAAAATTAAGAGAGTATTGTAACGATTATAAATTAAAGATAATTTTTGACGCAACTCGCTCTAGCGAAAACGCGTACTTTATTCGAGAAAGAGAGAAGGGATATGAAAATATACCAATAATAGAAATACTAAACGAAATGATGAGCTATTCTGATGGCTGCATCTATAGTTCAAAGAAAGACTGTTTGGTGAATATAGGCGGTTTTCTTGCTACACACGACAAAGAAATCTTTGAAGCTACCCGAAGCATGGTAGTTGTTTATGAAGGATTACACACGTACGGAGGAATGGCAGGTAGAGATATGGAAGCGGTTGCGAGAGGGTTAAGAGAAGGCGCGCAATATGAATATTTAAAATATAGAATTCAGCAAGTTCGATATTTAGGAGAACTTTTGATGAAAGCTAATGTGCCTATAGTTAAACCCACTGGTGGCCACGCCGTTTTTCTCAACGCGTTAGAGTTCTTACCACATCTTGCTAGAGATCAATGGCCAGCACAAACATTATCTGCTGCAATTTACGAGGATTCAGCAGTTAGATCTATGGAAAGAGGGGCGATCTCAAAAGGAAGAGATTCAGAGACTGGTGAAAACATCTTCCCAAAACTTGAGTTGGTGCGACTCACAATACCTAGACGGGTTTACACGAACACTCACATGGAATATACGGCAGAATCAATTATAGACTTATACGGAAAGAGAAATGAAATTAAAGGGTTGAAGATGGTACACGAACCAAAATATTTGCGATTTTTTCAAGCGAGATTTGAACAAACACCATTGTAATTGAGGATTTCTCTTTTTTTCAATAACTATTTAAATTTACTTACAATTATATCTATCTTAATTTAATTTAAGAAGTTGAAATCTATGAGAAAATCAACCAAGTGTTATACTTAGACTTAAATCTGAATATATAAACAACTAAAAATCAATCCTTATTAAAATCACCCATTATGGTTCTAAGTCATATAAACTCGAGAACATTGATGTAAGAATTAATATTGAATGATATATTTTCCACTCTAACCATTTACTTATTATTAGGGGTAGTCATGTCATATCTCGAAGTGTCAAAAATACATCCTAAATTAGGAAAACTATTAGAAAGAGACGCTGAAATTAGCGCTAAAGCTGCAGAAGAGTTCGCTGCCAAGCATGGAGTAAGTGTAGAAGACCTAACTATTAAGAAGGTAAATGGACTTCTTTTGTTAGGTATGCATCGATACATAGATACGGTTACTGCACTCGAAACCAACAAAAATATCCCGGAAGATGTTACATTCAAACGAGTTGATGCAGGAGGCGTGGAATCGGAATGGGTTTATGTTTCTAATGCTGATGATAAAAAAGTCTTCTTTCATTTATTCGGAGGAGGTTATATAATAGGAAATCTTGATAGCCGTCGCTGGTCACCATTATTATACTCAAGAGAAGCTAACTTGCGATGTTTAAATGTAGGATATCGACTTGCACCTGAACATCCCTACCCTAATGCTTTGGAAGATTCTATTTCCGCATATAAGTGGCTATTAACTCAAGATTTTGATCCAAAGAATATAATCATATGCGGAGAATCCGCTGGTGGAGGTTTAACGATGGCAACGATGTTAAAACTTCGAGAATTAGGGCTACCGATGCCCGCGGCAGCCGTTATGCAATCTCCATGGGTCGATCTAATAAATGCTGGAAAATCTTTTGAAGAATTCTATAAATATGAGCCTGTATTAGCTTCCTTGCTGGAGATAATAGCTGTGTTATATTCTGGAACCAAAAACAAGAAGGATCCATACATCTCTCCTATTTACGCTGATCTTGAGGGCTTACCGCCCCTTTTAATCCAAGCGGGGGGTATTGAAGTCATACGGGACCAAGCAATATTATTAGCAGAACAAGCAAAATCCTTTGGAGTTGACACAACACTAGAAATATACGAACGAATGACACATGTGTTCCAAAGATATGCTAATGAGTTAGAGGAAAGCATGGATGCCTGGAAGAGTATTAGGAAATTCGTTGAAAGCTATATTTCTTAACCTAATTATCTTCAATTTTAAAAGCCTTAAAACCTTGCTGATTTTTAAGGCTAAAACCTTGTCCTAATAAAAATCTTTCTATTGCTCCCATATGCGCTACTCCGTAAAAAACTACGATTTCCTCGTGTTCTTCGATTAATTTTAAAATTTGTTCTTCGACCATCGAATTTCTCCCCTCCAATATATATTCTGGCGTGCTGTTTATAACTTCTTCAAACCGTTGACTTAGGAAATGAACTAATTCACTCGCTAATAGTTCTCTTCTTTCAGATATTTCGGATGTCATTTTAAATTCCACCATTCCGAGAATATTTGTTAAAAGAAGTATAATTTGTTTCATGAGCATATCAAGTATTTCTGGTGAGGGTTCCGTTAACATTTCTTCTATTAACTCATTTAGGTCCACATTTTCTGTGATACTTCCAAAATCTAAATCTGTATGGATCCAGTTGGTGCGACGAGGGATATCGTTAATATAATCAATTGCTATTATTTGATGGTTCAAATTCAAACTTTCGCATAGATATAATTGGATAGGATACATATTTTGAATTCCAAAGCCAGATTTTATGCAATCATCGTAAATTGTTCTAATCTTTTCGTCAAAGTTTTTAATTTGTTTTCTAACCGTTTTACATAAAGACTTTACCTCTCGGGTAAGGAATTTCTTGTAAAATTTTTTTAAAAGCTTCTTGTATTGATCCCAGAATCCGTCTATCCCGGGAGAAGCGATTTCTAAATACTCATCAAGACTTTTCGCAAATTTCTGTTGGGTTACATCTGGAGGAGTGAGATTAATCTTTTCAAAAATACAGATTCGGTTTTGAATATAGTTTAATAAACTAACATAATACTGTGTGTCTCCGATATGAATTACGGGTAACAAATGAACTTGCACATTTTTTTCATTTTGATACACAAGACAATTGGAAAAGAGAGATATTCCATCGTAATTCAAAAATTTAAATTCTGTCATTATCGCCTGTTCTTATTTTTAACTGAAACCTTAATCGAGACTTTTTAAATAAATAAAAAAGATTTTATAGATATGATATTACTCGCTAAATTCTTTGAATTAGAGCAGAAGATTAATAGGAAAGTATAGTATAACTGAAAGAAATGCTGCAATTGGAAAAGTTAATAACCAAACTGCGATGATTTTCCATAATCCTTTCTGCATTGGAATATTACTTGCTTTTGAAAGCCCTACAAATGATGCTACGAGCAAATGAGAACCCGAAAGTGGTATTTTTTGAATGGTTCCAATAAGCATGACGGCTGCTGTTGGTAATTGCACAGCAAACGCAGTGCTCGGCCGAAGTTCCGTCATTTTACCTAAGTTTTTAATAACAATTCTTCCTAAAACAATAATTCCACTTGCTAAGCCAAGCCCAGTTATGATTAATAACCAAATTATATTAATGTCACCTCCAACTCCAACTACTATTCCAACTGAGTTAGAACTGTCATTTCCTGCTCTAGAAAAGGCTGTAATGCATATAATAATTAAGATTATATAGGAATAAGTGTTCTCTGATCTTTCATAATCATTGAATCCCTTGAAAAACTTGACTTTTTGTTTATTAAGTAATTTAACAACGCCATATGTTACTACAAAACCGACCACGGGAGAAGCCAACCACCACATACTCATTTCTAGTATTGTAATCCAATTTACACCCTCTAGACCTCCTAATAGCATCCCTAAACCCATAATTCCTCCTATTGTAGCATGAGTTGAGGAAATTGGAAGCCCTAAAGCGCTAGATAATATTAACACAATAGCTGTTGAAATCAAAATAGTCATAACAACAGCATTCTGGTTAATGCCTAAAGTTTCATAGTCTAATAAGAGTATCTTGGCACCTACTGATTTAGCAACCCCTTCTCCTAATAATAGCGCTCCCGTGATAGCAAAAATCGCTGCTAAGATAAGGATTTGTTTCATATTGAGGATCCGTGATCCATAAAGCGGAGCCATCGTTTCATCGTTAGCTCCAATTCCAAAACTAATTATTATAGATATTATTAAAAATACGATTATAATGTATTCTAACGCCATTTTTTCCATCCGTCCCTTTCTATCTGCTGGGATATCTTATAATTAATCCTCTTAGATAATCTGATGTTTCCTCTACCCACGATACTATGTCATAAATATATGTCACTAATTTAGAGGTCAAATATACTTTTGTAGGATCATCCTTCATTTTGTACAACTTACCAAGCAGGTTAAACTTTGCTGTTCGTGCTTCTCTTTTCCTTTCTTCAATTTCAAAGGTCTTCTTATACGCTCCATCAAAATCTGTTTCAATTAAAATGGCGCAATCGACCAATTCTTCTACACTCTGACCACACGCACTACACAAGGCTCTGAACTCCGCATTAATTTCCTTGTAAAGCTTGAATGGATAAACATCTAAGAATCTAGCAAAAAATTCCATCTTATCGTTTACCGAGTCAATCATCATGAGTATATTGTATCTATCCTCTACTAAAAAGGGAAGTGCCCTCTTATCTTTAAATAAAACCTGAGTATATTTTTCTTTAAGCTCATCACACTTTCTTTCTGTTTGGATTACACCTTCTATTGATTCTTTTTTTAATTTATCCTCAATAAAAGTTGAGAGAGCTTCATGTAATAAAGCTGAACCATTCAAAGTTTCGGCTAAAAATTGCTTGTTAATTTCGTCTAATTCATTCTTCTTATCTTTTAACAATTTCAATTTATTCACGTCTCAAATTTAATGAATCTCTTTATAAGAATTATTTAATTTTTTTATATTCTATTTATTGTTTTTTATTAAAAAAAGCTTATGCCTTTCATGAACTTTTAGGAATAATTTTGCTAATTGAAAAAATAAAAATCAATATATGAAAACATTGATTTAAATCAAAAAAAAAGAAAAAAAAAATTAAAACAAATTCTCGTCTAAAACAATAGTATCGTTTCTTTTTGGCCCAATAGAAACCATTGCAATATCAATTTGAAGTTCTTCTTTAATAGCTTGAAGATACACTTTCATAGTTTCAGGTAAAGCGTCATATCCCTGTTTAGCAAGTTCAGACCACTCTTCATCGGTTATTTTCTTCCAACCTTCGAATTCTCTATAGATTGGCTTGCATTTTTCGATTATTTCATGTTGAATAGGCCAGCTTTCAAGCGTTCTTCCATCTAACTCATATCCAGTGCACATTTTAATCGGAGTTATTCCGTGAAGTGCATCTAATAGGGTGATGATTGCGGTGTCGATCCCGTTTATCATTACGCCATATTTGAGGTTAAAAAGATCAAGCCAGCCCACTCTTCTTGGGCGTCCGGTAACCGTTCCGTATTCATGCCCCTGTTCTCTAATTTGCACTGCAATATCGCCAAATAATTCTGTAGGAAACTTACCTTCCCCTACCCTAGAAGTATATGCTTTTATTATGCCAACTATTTTCCCGATTTTCTTAGGAGGGATTCCAGTTCCCGCACTAATTCCCAAAGCATTGGGATTTGATGAGGTTCCATACGGATACATTCCATGGTCTATACACAGTAAATTTCCTTGAGCACCTTCAAAAACTACTTTTTTTCCCGAATCAATTGCTTTATTCAAGTAATAAGCTGTATCTGTAATATAGGGTTTTAATTTCTCGCCGAAAGCTTTGTATTCCTCGAAAATAGCTTCGAAATCCATATCCCAATCAGGATTGTATACATTAATCAAATCTTTTTTAATTCGGAATAATTTCTCCAATTTCGGCTTCATAATCTCTGGGTGGGCTAAATCGTAGATTCTTATTCCCCACCGACCCGCTTTGTCTGAATATGTTGGACCTATTCCTCTTTTTGTAGTCCCCGCGCTAAATTTTCCCTTCGTTTTTTCCTCTAACCCATCTAGAGCAATGTGAAAGGGGAAAATTACGTGAGCTGTAGAACTTAGTTTCAAATTAACTTTTTTGCCTAATTTATTTAGGTTGTCAATTTCGTCTAGTAAAACCTTAGGATCAACAACGCAACCGTTCCCAATAACCACTTCTTTCTCCAACGGTGCTCCGGAAGGAATTAGTTTGAATTTATATTTTATTCCATTAGCAATAATAGTATGTCCCGCATTATTCCCTCCGTTATATCGTACAACAATATCGGCTTTTTGCGCTAAGTAATCAGTTATCTTTCCTTTACCTTCGTCACCCCAGGAAAGACCACAAACTGCAATCGTGTTTGAATTTTTACTCATAATCAACAGACCGCTAACTACGTTAACCTTATAAGTTTTTTTTTAGTGATACGGGATTATTATCTTATTTTTTTTATCTAAAACATATAAAACATAATCCAAAAAGGAGTATTCATTAATCTTTATAAAATTTATCTGTTAAAGTTTTAGTTATAGAATCATTTTTATAGGTGTATTTTTGTCTTTCTTATTGTAATGCAAAGTAAGGTTATACTTATCGATCTTTCTCATGGCGAGATGTTGACATTAGACGACGAATTTTCTGAATTTTTAAAACTCCTTAAAAATCTCAATCTTAATATTATAAAAAATGAAAATAAGGATTTAACTAAAAAACTTTTAGAAAATGTTGATGTTTTAGTATTGGGAAACCCGATTGACGACTATTTCTCAAATATCGAGATAAAGGATATTGTTGATTACGTAAGAATAGGGGGAAATTTAATACTCGTCAGCGAATACGGAGCAGATTTCCTTCAAAAAACAAATCTAAACGATTTAGCTACGAATTTTGGTTTTTTTTTTGAGAAGAATTTAATTAAAGAACAAAATTCACATAATCAAAACTGTTCTAGTATTCTTCATATTCAAAAATTCCCGCGTCATGAAATCGTAAATGGGTTAAGAGAAGTAATAATTGGAGGTGCTTGTTCTCTTTTCTTAAAAAAAGGGGCAAAACCTCTATTACTAACGGATGAAAATAACATTTGGTCAGAAATTTACAACAATACATTTGAAGAATGGACAAAAGATAAAGAACAACAACAAATTATTGCTGCATATTCAAATTTTGGACAAGGAAAAGTAATTGCTCTCGGTGATATTGATATTTTCTGCAGTGATGATAATATAGGAATTAATTCACTAGACAATCAAAAATTTTTACAAAATGTTCTTAATTGGTTAACTGAACCTGTAAAAAGACCAGATGTTATGTCATTTATTTTAGATCAAATGGGCGAACTCCAAAATGGAGTAAAGGAAATTCAGAATACGATAAATAATATTATTGAGACAATGAGCATTTTAGAAACAAGAATTTCGTTTTTAGAAGAGAACAATAAAGATAAATAAATTTCTTAATTCTTCCCTTGACCTAAGTTTACGAATAGTAGTGGAAGACGATAACTAAACCTATATATTGTTAGATATATTATTTCTACCATAATTTTAATGATATTTAATCAACTTGATACTAAACCAAAGTTTAAATTTTAGTGACATAGATGAGTAATAAATCATATGAAGAAATTTTTACTGAATTTGAAGAAATTTCTAACCATTATAATCGAAGCGATCAATA
The DNA here is from genome assembly GCA_013375475.1 of Promethearchaeota archaeon. GTDB lineage: Archaea > Asgardarchaeota > Lokiarchaeia > Sigyniarchaeales > SOKP01 > SOKP01. The sequence continues at coordinate 23,192 of JABXKD010000014.1, read as the reverse complement.
CTTTGATATCTTGTACGATTCAGTTTCGTCAACAAGCATAGTGAAAACCCCTTCTGCTGAGAATTTTTCAGTGAATACTAAAACGTCGGGTATTGTCGCTCGCAGCTTTTTAGACTCGTGGAAAGAAGTAGCAATTGAAGCGAATGGAGATTTGAATGGAGTTAAGAAAAAAATACCGAAGGTATCTAATAAAGGAAATCTCCTTGATGAATTCGACGGTTGGAGTTTAAACAAAGAAATTAAAGTTAAGATCGATCCCGTTAATGTTTCTATTGATGAAAAGATTGAAAAAGTAAGGGAAATCTATAATTATGTCAAAAACGCAGATGAAAGAATTATCAATGTCCAAGTGAAATATTTAGAGTACCTACTTGAACGAATCTTCGTCAATAACGAAGGGTGCAAATTAAGGCAACTAATTCCAAGGAGTCGTGTTTTCGTTACACCTATCGCTAAGGAAGGAAGCGTAGTAGATTTTGATTATATTATTAAATCAGGAGAAGTCGGATTTGAGATTTTCGATTTTTTTGAAAATAGTGTTTTAGATCAAACAGTTAAGAATTCGCTTGAAATGTTAAAAGCTGAAGCACCACCTGCAGGGAGAAATACTGTTGTGTTAGACTCCCATATGGTAGGATTGATTGCTCATGAGAGTTTTGGGCATGGTTTGGAAGCAGATCAAATATTGAGAAATCGCAGTTATTTGAAACAACACCTTAACAAACAAGTTGCTTCTGATATATGCACAATTTATGACACACCTTCTATAGAAAAGAAATTAGGATCATACTTTTTCGACGATGAGGGAATAAAGGCTGGACACAACATCTTAGTTGAAAATGGGATATTAAAAAACTTCATATACGATCGAAGAACGGCATCAGAACTTAATGCTATTCCTCAAGGAAACGGAAGAAGAGAAAGTTTTGCTCATCCTGTCAATGTTAGGATGTCTAATACCTATTTTGGTTCTGGAGACTATGAACTAGAAGAAATGATTGGAGAGGTTAAAGAAGGAGTAATATTGATTCATGGATACTTTGGCATGGAAGATCCTCTAGGTGGGGGTATGCAATGTACCTCGAAAAAAGCTTATCTAATTGAAAACGGAGAGAAAACAAAAATTCTTAAAGCTACTGCGTTAAGTGGAGATGTACTTGAGATGCTTAAAAATATCGACGCTATAAGTAAGGATTCTTTAGCCCTAGATGGAGGTACATGTGGAAAAGGCAGCGAAGATATGGTTCCCGTGACATCTGGAGGTAGTTATATTAGAGCTAAAAACACTTTGGTAAGCCCGGGGTGATGGAATAAGTGTCAATTGAAAGGTTAGATAAAATCGAAGCTGTTTTAAAATCGAAAAAAATACAAGAATTTGAGATATATTTCGTCGAAAAGAGTATCTTCGAAACTATTTTTTTAAAGGATAAGCCTGAGAACGAGCGTGAGATATCTGATTTTGAATATTTCATAAGAATTCTTACTCAAAAGGAAAATAAGACGGGGATAGGGGTAGTTAAAGGGAATTCACTTGAGGCTAGCCAAATCGAGAAAAACATCGATACTTGTGTTCTATTATCAAAAATTAATTCGAGCTCTAAGTACGATTTTCCTTCAAAAGTAAGCATTTCTCCCATTACCACGGCTGATAAAACTATATTAAGCGATCCTCTAAAGATTAAGAATAACTTAGCAGAAGATTTAATCTTTGAAGTGAGAAAACAAAAAGATGTCTTACCTACATTTTTGCGATTTAGAGTACACAGCAATCATAGCTATTTGAGAAACAGTAATGATGTAGAGTTAGACGCGAAAAAGACCTATTTTTTTATAGAATTTTCCTTAAAAGCTCAAGAAAATGGTAAACTATCGGAGTTCTGGAATGAAGGGTATTACAAAGAAAAAGAACACCTGAATTTAAACGAGAGAGTGTCTAGCTGGGCCAGAAAAGCTAAGGACACGCTTACAGCGGTAGAACCCAAGCCTTCTGATGATGCCATAGTCATTTTTTCTCCAAGCGTTTTAAAGCAGGCTATTAATCCCGTTATTGGAGTTCATGCGCTTGGTAAAGCTCATGCTGAAAAAATTTCACGCTTCAATATAGGAGATGTAATAGCAAGCGAGAACATCACAATTATTGATGATGGATTGTTAGAAGGTGGTCTGAATTCCAATTCATGGGATTCAGAAGGAAATCCTCATCAGATCACAGAAGTCATAAAGAATGGTGTATTTCAAAATAGGTTATACGATCAAATGTATGCAATGCTGGAAGGTAAACAATCAACGGGAAACGCAAGAAGGGCAGAAAACGGCACGGTTGTTAATGGGATGAGTAATTTCAAAATAGCACCTGGAGATATTTCCTTCGAAGAGATGATTTCGAATATTAAGGAAGGGTATTACATCGAGCAATTTTCTTGGTTGAATCCAGAAGAGGTCTCGGGTAATTTTGGAGCTGAAATAAGAAATGGTTATTACATAAAGAACGGCGAGTTCCAAAATCCAATTAAACTCGGAAATGTTAGTGGTAATGTTCTTGAAATGGTGAAAAATTGCCTATTTATCTCAAAAGAGCGCGAATTTACCGAAAATACTCTCTTTCCGTATATGGCGTTTAAAAACTTGAATGTGTCTTCTTAATTTCTTTTTAATTGTTTTTATCTTCAATTCTATTTGGTTAGGTGTAAAAAATTAAACCACCTTAGTTCTTCGACTTCAGGATCATCAAACTGCTGATATTCTTTTGATTCATTAAAATCCTTGATAATTTTATTAGCTCCGTTCAAATATTTCGTAAATTCAGCATTTCGATTTATAGTTTCCTCATCAAAACAATTTCGTAAATCTGAGGAGAGTATTGACTTGATATCGGGGTTGTTAATACGGTTAGTATCTTCGAAATAGAGATGTGTCCATTCTCCAGAGTGGATATCAAATGAATATTCATTTAGAAATAAATATCCATAATCTGCAACAAATTCGATAGTTTTACAGATAAACTCGAACTCAATTTCTGAAATTAAGTAATGAAAATTAACACGACACCATCCGGGCTTAAATCCAAGTTTCCCCTGCTGAGTAATACATCGAAATTTTTGAGATCTTTCTTCGTCAATATTGAGTAATAAATGTCCATATGGTCCTGCACACATGCAACCTGCACGACTTTGAATTCCAAACAGATCGTTGAGCAATTTTGTAGTAAATTTTGGGTGTAAGTACTTATCTTCATGTTTAATCATAAAAGACATAATTGAAATACGATTTTCGGGATCAATTGGTCCTAGAATTTCGATTTTTGGATGTTTAGATAAGCGATCCAGCGCTCTTGTTGTATATTCTAATTCTTTAGCTTCAATATTTTCAATTCCAATAGCATCCTTTAAATCTATAGCTAATGCCGCTTTTATAATTTGTAAGACTCCAGGAGTTCCAGCTTTTTCTCTTATTTCAATATCTTCTGAATAATCCACTGAAGTAGAACTTACAAAGTTAACTGTTCCTCCCCCTGATGAAGTTGGAGAAAGAGTTGTTTTGTAAACTCGTTCATTAAACACTAAGATTCCTGAGGATCCTGGACCTCCCACGAATTTATGTGGAGATATAAAAATAGCATCAAAAAATGTATCATTACTCTTATTCATATCAATTTTTACGTAAGGAGCGCTAGCAGCAAAATCAAAACAAACCAAACACCCATGTTTATGTAGGATATTGGAAATTTCATAAACGGGTGACTTCAAACCAGTTACATTGGAAGCAGCAGAGAAAGAACCAATTTTTAATCTATTTTTATACTTGGGATTTGAAATTTGCTGTTCTAAATCCACTAAGTCGATGTATCCCTCAGGAGTAAGTTGAATAGTAACAACTTCAGCTATCGCTTCACGCCACATTATATCGTTAGAGTGATGTTCGTAAGGACCGATAAAAACAACAGGTTTCAATCGATTTATTTCTTCCTCGAGGGTGTTGCTCAAAGTTTGATCTAAAACTTTATTTATTGCTGACTTATTTAATATCGTCTTCACTAGTTCTTTTGTTGCTGGCGGTAAACGTATACCTATAATTTCTTGGAATTTGGATATTGCTCCCGTTGCTCCTGTACCTGTGGTAATAATTCGACAATTTTTTTCGGCATTGAGAGCTTTTTTTATTGTCAATTCTGCTTGATCCAAGATTTTTGTCATCTGTCGACCAGTTACATTGTCTTCAGTATGAGTATTTGCATATTCCCTTTGAATTTTAATTAAAAATTGTTCAATAAAATTAATAGATCTACCTGATGCGGTGTAATCAGCATAAAGAAGTAACCGTTTTCCATAAGGAGTCTGGAACATGAAATTCTGACCAATAACTGCATTTCTAACTTCTTCAAAAGTCAAAACTGGTTTCATTTTTTCACCTTTAATCTTAAAAGAAGGTTAAGTTATATCTTTAATTTAATTTATGATAAAAATTTTGTTAAATAAGATCGATAAAAAAAGGTTGTTTTTAATAATAATTTAGCTCTCTTTCTTGCTTTCTATGTTTACTTCTATTAAATTATAGTCTCGAAATCCTAATCCAATATCTTCAGCTGCTTTTAACTGTATCTCCCAGTGTTTAGATTCTTTCCCAGAAGGATTTAAATCCAATTTATCTTTTTTTGAATCAAATCTAGGTGTAAATGAAAACCATTCTTTTGGTTTTTCTTTGGAAATGTTTTCAATATTCCCCAAAATCGAATGAGGGTTCATGTAAGATAAATGGATTAAATCAACTGCACACTGATCTACTGCAACTGGATCTTTCGAAGATAAAATACCAATATCACTTACGAATGGCACATCAGAACCACCAGTGCAATCACATTGCCATGTTACGTCAATAACATAATTTAAAAAATAAATTTTATCACTTCCGTAATAATCTACTACTCCTGCTGCATTGTCAACCATTTGAACAACGAATTCCTCCTGTGTCGATGATCCAGTATCAATTACATTGTTTTTACATACGGATTTACACATGTAACAATATTTGCATTTTTCTTCATCGCGTATCAATTTACCATCTGAACCCTCTTTTAATGCTCCTGTGGGACATATCTTCAAACAAGCCTCGTAATCAGAGATAGGAGCATCAAAATTAAATTCGAATTTTTTTCCTAAATGAGCTTGAACTTTTCCGCCCTTGCTTACACATCCTATCCCAAGATTTTTAATTGCGCCCCCAAACCCAGCACCAATGTGTCCTTTAAAATGGGTGGCTACAACCATGTGATCAAATTCTTTCAACCTTCCTGCAACTAAGACTTCATTGAATCGTTTTCCCTTGAAACTATGCCTAATACTATTTGCTCCCACGCTACCATCAAGCATTAGAAGTTCAGCTCCCATGGTTTCTTTAGTAAAACCATGTATCTTAGCAGTTTCTAAATATTCATCTTCAGCAGCTCGTCCACTATATTCAGTATGTATTCCAGTAACCTCTTCTGGAGCACCCCAACCACAAGATTCTGCTACATAGGGTACTGCTCCTATTGCTTTTACGTGATCGCATAAAAATCTAATGTAACTAGGACGCAAATATCTTACATTCTCTAGAGCACCAAAATGAGTTTTAATTACGACTTTATCTCCATTATTCACTTTACTATTAAAACCAATTTTCTCAAGAGCTAAAGGTCCTTTTACTTTACTTAGACTTTCTTCATGACTAAATGTGCGCGCTGTAAAATAATATACTTCTGACTTCAAATATCTCACCTAATTAATTCAACAAATATAATCTAATGTATTATTAACTTAATTTAGCATTAAAAATAAATTTAGAGATTATCTGATTTGCATTAATTATTTTAACGGTGTTTAATTCTATTATAATTAGAGATAAGAAAAATTACAAATAAGAGAATAAAATATGGCTCGTTGCCCAGAATGTGCTGGAAATATGAAATACAACCCCGACAATCGTCTTATGGTATGTAGTTCATGTGGGTTGTCATTATCTCGTTACGAATTAGATCGCACTTGGAGTAAATTACGAGATGAACGGGGATCTGATGCAGATGAGGTACAGAAAGCAAAAAACAAAAGAAAAGAATGGCTTGATTGGTACAGTAAAAGTAAGGACGAAAAAAAGAATTATTGATTGATTCCTTAATTTACCCTACAAATCATTCTTGTAAGTTAGTTTAAATTCTTCTTAAGTGAGAAAATTTTTCTTATTCTAACTAGAAAATTGGGGATATTATGAGTGAAATTGCAATTTTCAATTTTATTATGATATTCTTTGGTATCCTAGGAGCTGGCGTTTTTATTCTTCTTTTTTTTATATCAGCCCCTTATGGCCAACATATTAGGAAAGGGTGGGGGCCAAACATTAATAATAAACTGGGTTGGTTTTTAATGGAAATTCCCACTGTTGTAATTTTTCTTATTTTATATTTTATAGGAGGAAGAACAACGAGTATTATCTCTATATTCTTTTTAATCATATGGATGGTCCATTATGGGCAACGAACATTTATCTTTCCTTTCTTAATTCGAGGAAAAGAACCAATGCCATTGACAATCATATCTTTTGGATTTATTTTCAACGGGATTAATACTTATTTACAAGCTCGCTGGATTTATACTTTATCAGCACTTTATCCGAACGAATGGATTTTTTCTCCTTTCTTTATAATTGGAGCGAGCATTTTTATAATTGGTATAATAATCAATCTTCATTCAGATAACATTATTCGAAGATTACGCAAACCCGGAGAGACTGAGTATAAAATACCTTATGGAGGTATGTTCAGGTGGGTGAGTAGTCCGAGTTATTTTGGAGAGATTACGGAGTGGGTGGGATGGGCAATATTAACCTGGTCCTTTCCAGGATTAGTATTTGTTGCTTGGACATTTGCCAATTTAGCACCTCGAGCGCTTTCTCATCATAAATGGTATCTTGAAACTTTCCCGGATTACCCTAAAAACAGAAGAGCGTTAATTCCACTAGTATATTAAGTTGAATTTCTTTAATTTTTCTATGTTTAATTCTTGTTTTTAAAGTCTTGATAAAATTCAGATTTCCGGAGAATAAACCATCGTAGAATTGGTTTTACTAGTGGAATCAAATATCTCTTTATCCCAATCCACTTTTTAACTTCTTTATAGAAATCCTCTAAAGTGAAATTCTGAAACCTTAAAATGCTCTGAATGTAGCTTGTTTCTTGCTCGTCAAAGAAACCGCAATGAGAATCTTCTTTTGAAAAGGCTTCATCAGGCAAGAATCCTCTTCCAAAGCTCATAATTTCAAAAATATTGTCCATATTATCTCGATATGACATTTGACATTGTTTTCCTCCCCCCAAGTTGAAAGTATTGTTCCATGCCTCTTTCGAATCTATGGCATTAACTAAAGCTAACCCAACATCTTTAGAGTGGATAGCCTCTACACTTGTTTCTAGAGAAATATAGAACATAATCGGTCTGAATTTCAATACTTCTGTCGCGACAACAAAAGTAACTCTAAAAATGCAATACTCAAGATTAGATTCTTTAATTAGGCTTTCAGCTTTAATTTTAGTAGCGGCATATAGATCTTTCGTATCTTCATCTATTGGGTCAGATAGTTTAATGGTGGGGTTTTCCCGTCGATCACCATAAACGACAACGGAGGAGGTAAAGATAAGTTTGGGAGGATTTATCTGGTTTTCCATACCATTTATTACATTTTGAGTACCGTCTACATTTGTGGAAACTACAACTTCAGGATTTTTAAATGCTACATCTGCTAAAGCACCTGCTACATGGATAACAACATCTTGCTCATTCACAGCTTCTTTGACTTCTTCAAAATTCTGTATATTCCCCCAATAAATCCTAATTTTGTCCATGTATCGCTTGAATAGCTTTTTATTCTTACGCGATCCTCTTAGAAATAAACTAATCTCGTAATGATTGGTCCTCTTTAACAATTCTTTAAATACTTCTTTACCAACTGTGCCAGAAGCTCCAGTTAATAAAACTTTCTTTTTTTCCATAAAAAATTTATATTAGAGTTAAGTAAAAGTGTTAAAAATATCCCTTAGATAATTGAATTAAAGGTGTGTTTAATATTTTCTGCTGTTTCTTAAAAAGTGTACCTAAAATATTAGAATAGAACGAATCTAGTCATGGATTTGGAACGGAACTTATGAACCGAATTTTTTATTGAAAATCTCAATTAAAAATTCTTCCAATTTGCCAGCGGGGATATCTAATAGTGTAATTTCTAAATGTCTTCCTCTCTCTGCCTCTTCGATTCTGACAGTTTTCGACGCGATAATCTTTAACTGGTTAAGCGTTCGTATATATTTTCGAAAGCTCATTTTAACGTGAGGTTCTACTGAATATGTCTCGCTAATTATCTGATACTCTTCAAAAGCTTCGTCAACCAATGTAAAAGGTTCGTCTTTATTTATTAAGGATCTAGCAATTCCAAATAATGCAAAAAGTTCTTGATCGTTAAGTTGATCCACGATCTCTGCTCTAAATGTGGGATACACGTCATTTGAAGCCCCTCTAATAATGTCTGCATTTATCCGATCTAATCCTTCTTTGTCAGCGTATAGACCACTTTTTCTTAAAATCTCGATTCCGTGACGCATATCTTGATGATCAGTAACAATCTGGCCAACCATATTTAGAATATCATCATCTACAACATACTCTTTAAAAGCGAGCTCGCTTCTATATTCCAAAATTTGTTTTGATTCTTCGTACTTATAAGGTTTAAGCTTAATCTTCTCGTTTAATCTACTTAAAATTCTTTCAGTTTCAATTCTCATCCAATCTTTGTTTCTGGAGATTAGTATTATTGATAGCTTTGCGTTCTGATGACCGTACGTTTCAGCTATATCTAAAAGAGCTAAAATCTCATCTGGTTTTAATAGATGAACTTCGTCGATAACTAACAACATATAGGTCTTTTCTCTAATTAACTGTTTCAGAATTAGTTTGAGTGCTTCGTCATCTGAAAAGCCCCTACCACTTCCGTGTGTATGCTTGGCTAAAAGTTCACGTATTATCTTACTTTTTGAGCGAAAATTTATGCAATTATAATACTCTGTAAACAAGTAAACATCTTTTTCCAAGGCAACATTTTTGAAATTTTTACCAAACCATCTCGCGGTACAAGTTTTTCCAACTCCTCCTTTTCCCAAAATTAAGCAGTTGATCGAAGGTTGCTCTTCTTCATCAAGAATCCTTCTAAAGTTGAAAATTAAGGTTTTTATTGCTTCATCGCGACAATACAATTTATCGGGTAAATAGCTCATATCAAGCGAGCTGGCTTGCTTAAAAACTGACTTTTGCATGAAAGGCTTTCTAAAATCATCTTCGTCCATGATTGGCTTGCTCCTAATTGAAATTTTTAGTGATATATAAGTAATTATAGAACAAATTAAGTTTAAACTTTCTTATACTTTAAACTTTTTACTAGAATATTAATAGATAATTGACTTAAGATGTTATAAAAGTTTTATAATTAATTACTTACCGCAGTTTTAAGTTATCATTATTTAATGGATGCATCACAGAATAAGACTGTCTTAACTTGGTTATATCATTCTTGGCGTAGATACGAGTTGTATTTGGAGAGCTGTGCCCTAAAATATCCTGTAATTCACTAATATCCATTCCCGACCTTCTAAGATGCGTAGCTCCAGTATGCCTAAATACATGAGGCGTTATAATTTTAGAAACGGGGAAACCACACTTCTCCTTTATTGATTTTATATCTGCCTGGACTACACGCGGATTTAATTTTTGATTTCTTGTGTTTACCAAGAGATAATCCTCAGTACTGTACGATATTCGATTACCTAGATATTCGTTAAAAAGATTTAATGTATTATAATCAACGGGCACAATTCTTTCTTTGCTTCCTTTACCCTTTAGTCTTATGTAGCCTTTGTTAAAATCAATATCTCTTATCCTAATATCGCACAATTCGCTTACACGAGCCATAGTAGAATAAAGGAGCCTTACAATTAAATAATATCTTTGACTCTTCCTGGAGTTAAACAATTTTCGGTCTTTTAACTTATTAAAAATTACTTCGATATCAGAAATATCAAGAAATTTGGGAAGACTTTCTTCTAATTTTATTTTGGGAGATTTTATTGTGCTCATAGGGTTTTTAGTTATAAATTCATTGAGTGTCAAAAACTTAAAATAAGATCTCAAGGTGGCTATTTTTCGGCTTACACCTTTTTTAGTATATCCTAAATCCTTCAGCTGCTTTAAAAATAATCTAACTCTCTGACGCACCATTGGAGACTCAAGAGCTAAGTCTCCTACAAGGCTTATAAATTTTTCAAGATCGTATCGATACGCTTTAATAGTTGAGGGCGCACATCCCTCCTCAACTTCCTTTGAAATTAGAAAATCATCGATAAAATCTGATACCTTATAATCTACCATAATAGAAAAAATAACATCGTGATATTACATAATACGGTGTAATATGCAGATAATATCAATTATATTTTTTTATTAATTGTCCTATAAAATTAAGAGAGGTGATAATTTTGTTTATTTACTCTTTCGTTCTCCATACCAACCTTGTTTGATGAAGAGATAGGCATTCATAGCTGCAGTGGTTCCTTCACCAGTAGCAGTGGTTACCTGCCGTATTCCACCTGTTACATCTCCTGCCGCATATATACCAGGAAAGCTAGTCTCCTGATTTTTATCAACTTTAATATTATTATCCTCATCAAGTTCTATCCCTGCCCTCTTCGCTAAATCACTCTGTGGCTCAACACCTATAGCAATAAATAGAGCACTTACACTTATATTACTTATTTCACCGGTTTCAATATTTTTTATTTTTAGTTCTCCTAATTTGTTATCTTTAGGTATAGCTTCTTCAATAGTACAATTATACATTGGTACAACATTGGGTAATGAATCAACCTCATCAACAATACATGCTTCTGCTCGCAAACAATGCCGTCTATGAATAAGATAAACTTTTTCTGCTAAACCTGATAGATAAATTACTTCTAGACCCGCGGCATTACTACCACCAACTGTAGCAACTACTTGATCTCGAAATAAAGGTCCATCGCAAGTAGCACAGTAAGATATTCCGTTCCCTATTAACTTATATTCGTTAGGCAATCCAAGTGTTAGATGCTTGGAACCAGTAGCAATAATTATAGATTTTGCTTTTGTTTCACCTTTACTTGTAGTTACAGTCAGTTCTTTCGGATTGATTGCTGAGACTTCATTATAAAAAAAGGTTGTTCCATATATTTCAGCTTGTTTCCTCATCTTTTCTGTTAATTCAAGTCCATTGATGCTCTCAAATCCGGGATAATTTTCAATTTTGGGAGCTGTTCCAGCTAAACCTCCAAATGCTTTGCATTCATAAAGAGCAGTCTTTAAACCCATTCTCCCCCCATAAATTGCAGCTGTTAATCCTGCAGGGCCACCACCAATAATTACAAGATCAAATTCGTTTTTATCAGACAATTTTAATCTCCATTTTTTTGTAGGTATAATTAAAATTACGCATAATAATCATATTAATAATTTAAATTTTTTTTCATATTTCTATTGATAAAATGAATTCTATAAATTCATTCTTTTTGTTGGTGACGAAGATATTTGCAAGCATTTATTCCTGCTCGTGCACCCTCTGCTGCCGCAAAAACAACTTGAAAAAGGCCCCCAGTACAATCTCCAGCGGCATAAACTCCATTAATATTTGTTTTCTGTTCGTCATCCACTTTAATATTTCGCATATCGTCTAATTCTACTCCAGCCTTTTTGAATATTGAATTAGAAGATATATGAGATAAAATAAATAAGCAACTTAATTCAAATTCCTTAATTTTTTCGTTTTCTTCTGATTCAGATTCAGTCGGTTTACATATAATTTTTTGAATCATACCCTCCGAATCTGGAACTACTTCAATTACTTTCATTTTCTCAATCACTTCGATACCACCATCTTTGACTTTATTAACCGTTTCAGGTAGTTCATCAATTCCCACATCAGAAATAACACGGACTATACATCCCATCTGATTTAGAACTAAAGCATCTTCCATCACTTCTTCGTCTCTTCCGTATAAATAAACTATTTTATCTTTGTATGACGATCCATCGTATAATGCACTGTAGGAAACACCATATCCAAGTAAATCGTTTTCCCCTTTTATGACCTCTTTTCGTTGCCCTGTGCCCGTGGCAATAACCACAACGTCAGCAGTGATATTTGCCGTTCTTGTTGAAATCATATTCACTCCCATCCCTAACATTAAGGCAATTACATCCCCATCCATTATTGTAACGCTTTCATAGCTTTCTGCGTGCTTTTTAAACTTTTTCAAAAGTCCCAACCCTGTTGTATCAATTTCACCAAGCCAATTCTGAACTTCTTGCGATTTGGTTAGAGAGGAAGGCTCTTTTCCTTCTAATACAATCGCATTTCTATTTGCTCTACCGCAATAAACGGCTGCACTTAATCCCGCAGCCCCCGCTCCTATTATTAGAACTTCACATTTATAATCTTGTGTTTCCATAAAAAACCCTTAATACTTTCTGTTTAAGAAAAAAAGCTGCTAATAATTTAACTAAATGGTTTCTAAATTAAAAATAATTATATAATGTTAGTTAAATTAGAAAAGATCGGAAATTATATGATATAATTTGAATATTTATTATTGATTTAAGATTAAATATAATCAATTATTTACTTCGACTTTCATATTACAAAAAAAAATTGATGTGCCATTATAAATGAGCAATTCTAAACTTAGAGAAGAAACCAAGAAAGAAGAACCAAAATATAATATCGCTCAGCCTCACCATTTATCCAAAAGATCAGAATGGTTAAGGAATTATTACTTCAAAGGAGTTAAACGTGAATGGAACAACGAGTACATGTCCTTCACCACGGACACTGATTGGGACATAGTTTGGTGCGAAACTGATTATTATGTGACTCCTGAGATTTATTTTTACATAGGAAATAAAGGTAAGGGAGTCTTTGAGGGTTGTTTGAGGTCTGTGGCTATTCCAGTATCTTTACCTGATGGATTCTGGGACTTATCTTTACCCGAACGTAAGGTTAAATTCTTTAAAACAGTAATACTCGATTACGTACCGCACGAGATCATATCTGAGAACGATTTAATTGCTGGCGGTAGGTTTAACACTCAATTGAGCGATTGTTTGACTGAAAAAGAAACTAAAAAATATTGGAAAGAAAATTTGAGTACTAGGCATAAATTTTACAAATTTCATCAATCAGGGTTTGGAAATACAGGAGCAACGGGAGGTCACCTTATCCCAGATCACGAAACCATAATTACAAAAGGCTTTAAGTATATTCATGAAAAAATAAAAGCTAAGTACGAACAATTACCAGAACGAGAAAAAAATAGTTCTAAAGGTCAAGAATTAAGAGCAATGTTAGAAGCTTCGGAAATACCAAGAGAATTCGCAAAAAAATACGCTGAAGAATGTAGGAGACTTAAAGAAAAAGCAAGCACACCTAGAAGAGTAGAAGAATTAGAACAGATGGCTAAAAACCTTGAAAGGGTTCCATGGGAGCCTGCTGAAACATTTTGGCAAGGGATTCAAGCTATTTGGTTAACTCATATGCTAATAATGGCCGAAGAATCTTATCCTGGGCCAGGCACTTCATTTGGTCGAACTGATCAACACCTCTGGGATTTGTATAAAAAAGATGTAATTGATGAAAAAAATATTTCAAAAGAATTAGCAAAAGATATTTTAGGTAGTTTTTGGTTTCATTGTAATACTGCCTATGACGCACAAATTAGAGTAGGAAAACAGGGTATTACTGCGGCGTTCGGACAATTGATGACTCTTAGTGGATGTGGGCCCAACGGCGAAGATTTAACTAACGAGTTAACATACACCATTTTGGAAGTTATTGACGAGTGGTCTCCCATCCTAGAACCAAAACCAAACATTAGACTTCATAGGAATTCTCCCGAAAAATTGTTAAATACCATAGTCGACATGGTTTCTCGATCTCAAGGTGCACCATTTCTTATAAATTTCGATGAAAGAAGTATAGCCGGAATGATTGCAGAAGGAATATCTCCCGAAGACGCTTGGGATTACGCTTGCGTTGGATGTTTAGAAAATACAATGCAAGGAAACGATAGATCTGGCACCGTTAATTGTAACCCAAACTTAACGAAAAGCATTGAATTGACTCTTTGGAACGGGAAGAATATGCCCGGTAATGATGTCGCTACCAAGAAGGGCGAGCAAGTTGGGCCGAAAACAGGCAATTCTGATAATTTTAACACTTGGGATGAATTTTGGAATGCTTGGAAAAAACAAGTAGAATTTCTCATTAAGTACACTGTAGAAACATATAATTTAACTGAATCTCTTAGAGCAGAATACTTCCCTACTCCATACTTATCGACTTTAACTCGAGGATGCATTGAAAAAGGATTAGATATCAGATGTGGTGGTCCTGAGTTAAGATTTATCACTATTGAGGGCGTGGGTTTTGCTACTACTGTCGATTCTTTATTGGCAATTAAAAAATTTGTGTACGACGATAAAAAATACACCATATCCCAAATTAAAAATGCCTTGATTAACGATTTTGAAGGAGAAGAATACGCTGTGATTCAAACAATCTTAAAAAATCGAGCGCCTAAATATGGAAACGACGTCGATGACGCTGACGAATTAGCTCAAAAAGTAATGGAAGTGTGGGCTGACGAAACGTGGAAATATAAAACTCCCACTGATTTTCAATTTCGACCTGGAATGCTATCATGGAATTATTGGGCAGGAGCTGACGCCAGTTTGACTATAGCCACTCCAAATGGCCGAAGAAAGGGAACCTTTCTCTCAAACGCGATTTGCCCATCAAATGGAGCAGATCTTAAAGGTCCTACAGCAGTTACAAATTCGGTGGGTATCGCACTTGGCGGAAAAACAGAAGATGGAGAATTTATTAACTATTTGCCTAACGGAGCAAGCCATACGATAACATTTAATCCCGCAATTCTTAAAACTCCAGAGCATAAAGAAAAATTTAAATCCTATTTGAGGGGATACATTGAAAACGGAGGAACTTGCTTACAAGTCAACATGCTCGATGTAGAAATGTTAAAGGACGCCCAATTACATCCAGAAAAGTATACCAACCTCCTAGTTCGAATCACGGGCTATAACGCTTATTTCAACGCCATTGGTAAGGAATTGCAAGACGAAATAATAGCTCGAGAATCGCATTCGATATAAATCGAGCTTTGTTTTCTTCAACACAAGAAAAAGCATTAAGTAAGGTGAACTTCAATTTTATACTTCACTATAAAAAAACGATTAATCGTATAAAGAGAACAAGAAAAAAAAAAAATCTTAATTAATTTTTTTGAACTTTTCAGAATGACCTTCTAGCTAATAAGAGCACTATTACACCTAAGGCTGCGAGAATTCCTCCTGCTATGCCTAAGCTGAGAGCTAACGTTTGTCCTAATTCATAAGGCTCTTGAGGCAGACCCATATCAGCTTTTGCGAGTTTATTGACGATGACATCTCTAAATTGTGGTAACCATGCTAAAAGTCCAGTCATTTGTAGGTCGCTTAAATCGCCATTTTGTTCTTTTAGAGTAGTGTAATTTAAATTTCCTTCAACTGCTTGATACCATTTGTAAATACCGCTCTCAGTAACTAAAGAATACTCACTAGTTTCGTCCCAAAGTGCTAGAGTTTGCGCAATAGTAATCCCTGTAGGATAAAACAAACCGACTTCAAAGTATGGTGGACCTTCAATTGGAGGATCTAGCTGACTTAGGAAGCCTTCAGGTAGAAAATCTTCCCCTTCCACCGTTCCATTAGCCCATTGGTCATAGAAATATGATGTGGCAATTTGGAGTACAGTAAAACCAGTATTGTATTCGATGATATCTGCAATGCGACCCGCTGTTGGATCTAGACCAATTAAACTACCAATCCATGTCAAAATTGCTGTTAATTCCCCAGGACTAATTCCAAAGATTGCGATTAGTGTACCTTGACTCGTTGAATTACCCTGCATTGCAGGAAGCCATAAGTTTTCAAAACTCTCACCGTATATAAATGTTTTATCGCCCAAGGGATTCCAAAGACTTATACATTCATAAAGTGAAAGGCCACTCGCAGTTGGTAAACCTACTTCAAAGTATGGTGCTCCTGCCCAAGAGGATGTAACTTCACCTAAAAATCCGTCTGGGAGAACCACTTCACCAAAGATTGTACCGTTAGCCCATTGTTCAAAGAACGCTAATGTTGCGAGCTCACTAACAGTCTTTCCAGTACTCCCTAAAACAAGTGCGGGAGTGATATTCTCTATAAAATTCCCTAGCCATGTTAGTAACATGTTTAATTGAGTCGGTGTTAGGCTAAAAGTCGACATTAAAAGAGTTTGGAGCCCGGTATCACCAGCTGCAGCTCCAAGCCACGCCATTAATCCTGCTTCAGTTACAAACGTATAAGGAAGCAGAGGATTCCATAAATCTATGCAAGTAGAGACTGATATATTTGTAGGTTCTGGAACTCCAACTTCAAAACCCTTTAAACCTCCACCTATATTAATTCCATCTGGAACAAAAGTACCGTTTGCCCATTGCCTGTAAAACCCCGTTGCTGCTGCTTCAGCTGTGGAAATGCCATAAGCATATGAGAATGCGCCTGGAACATAGTAGGTAATAATGGTCCATAAATAGTTAAATATATCGGTTACCTGAGCTAATGTAATATTGTACGCTGCTGGGAGTGCGACATTTGTGTAAACATCACCACCTAATATCCCCATATAATAAAAGATATTATAAATCTCCCCTACTCCACTTCCTGTAGTAAGATCTGTAATAAGACCGTGAAAATCGAAGGGATCAATATAATCATCGTGTATAGTATTGAGTAGTAGATTTGTTCGAGCAGCTAAAGTATAACCTTGAGAAACTCCTGTCATATTAGAAACGCCAAGTAATCCTGTAAAGGGGTCAACGAAAGTCGGATCGTTAAAGAATATGTCAGTTCCAACATCGAAGCCGTAGGTAGTATTCATCCAGTCAAAGGAAGTCGCAATAAGTTGCGCCGTTGTTGCGAAGTTTATTAAATCAGGAATAGATGCATTAATATTAGCTTTTAGACCCAAGAGCGAGTCAGGTGTTGACTTTACTTTTAACAGCGGTTCTACACCTGCAGAGGCTTCATCAAAAATTCCTTTAAGCACTTCTGGGGTTCCTAAGATTGGTATTGTTTCCTCTATGGTAGGGATTGCTTGTGCTCTAATACCTAATAAAGCATCAGGAACTCCATCATAGACTTCAGATCGCATGGTGTCGTTTAATATCATGCCAGTTGGGATTAGGCCACCACCTATTACTAATAAAAGAATTGCAATTATTGTTTTAGATTTTTTTGACATAAGTATTGTTCAACGTAGCACTATTTAAAGATTTCTTTTAAATGTAAGATGTCAATTTATTGAGGATTTGACGCTCTAGATCATCATATAAACCTATAACGACTGAAAATGTACTTCCTACACCAGTAAAATTTTATTAGCCTTCATTAATTTGTGTCATTAACTACAAATTAAATAATTAATGATGTGAATTATATGGTTTTAGAAACGAATATTACTAAAATGTTTGGGATTAAACATCCAATCGTCGCAGCACCAATGGGTCCTTTCTATACAACCCAATTAACAATCGCTGTTTCCGAAGCTGGAGGGCTAGGTGTGTTGAGCCATTCTGCTTTAATTAGCGATTACATGGCTGGAAAAAATCCCGTTCAAATTTTGAAAGATAACATGTTAGAGGTTGTTGAGCATACAGATAAACCTTTTGGATTTAATATAAGAACCTCTAGAAGGGAAGTTGAAGCACCAATAATGGTAAAGCAGATTCCTGAATTCATAATGTCAAATCCAAAATTAAAGGAACAATGCGTTTATGCCATTACTAGCGCTGGGTCCTCAAAAACCTTACCGCAATCTAAAGCTTATCTTAAGTTAAAAGAAAGTGGATCACAAATAAAACATTTCCACGTTGCTCCTGCTTTATGGCTTGCAGATAAGTGTGTGGCCTCTGGTGTCGATGGTGTAGTCGTTACCGGAACAGAGGGAGGGGGACACCAATCCTACGAACAGGTCAGTACGTTAGTTTTACTTCAACAAGTAATGAAAAAGCATCCAGATCTTCCAGTAATTGCTTGTGGTGGTTTTGCTACTGGTGAAGGTCTTGCTGCCGCATTAGCGTTAGGTGCCGGGGCTGTTGCTATGGGTTCACGATTTATAGCATCAGAGGAAAGCGAATTTTCCAAAGAATATAAAAATATTCCTACTACTTCTAAGGCTCAAGATACTATTTTAGCAACTGGAGCGCTTGGACCTATTCGGCTATGGAAAAACGAGTATTCGCTACATCACGGTCTTGTATCAGATAAAGAAGCTAAAATGGCTGAAGAAGCGCAAATGACTCAAGCAGACATAATTAAGGAAGGAAAAGCCTACGAAGCAGCCTATAAAGGTGATACTAATTCGGGTGCGGTTTTACTTGGGCAGAGTATTGGTCTAATCGACGATATGAAAAAAGTTAGAGCTATCGTTGAAGAAATTGTTCAAGATGCTGAAAAACGATTGAAAACAGCCGCTAGTTACTTAAAATAAGATTGCTTAATAGTTTTATTTTTTTTATCATTACTAGAAGCTCAATATTTAACATTTTTTTACTTTTTTTAGATAAAAGCAATAGTTCAGCTAGTTCTTATACCCTTCTTTCAGTTTTTCCGTTATATAGCTTTCTTTTAATAAAATTACAAATATAGAAATAAATTCATTAAAAAAAAATAGATGGATAATTAAAAATATTTTTTATATCCTTTAATATTAGTTTGAACTAAACTGACCATTCGGGATATTTTTTAGGCGTCGAGATTTTCCACAATAGTCGCTACCCCTTGTCCTCCTCCCACGCACGCGTTCGCTACACCGTATTTCGCATTCTTTTCTTTTAATATCCTTGCAACGGTGCCTGTTAACCGTACCATTGTTGATCCTAATGGATGCCCGATAGCAGTGGAACCACCCATGATATTTACTTTTTCTTCAGGAAGGTTAAACTTATCCATACAATTTAACGCAACAATGCAGAAAGCCTCATTGATTTCCCAATAATCGATATCCTCAGCAGTGAGGTTCGCATATTCTAACGCTTTTTTAGTAGCTGGAACTGGGCCTCTTCCCATTACGGTAGGATCTACCCCTGCCCATCCAATTGATACGATTTTTGCTAATGGGTCAATTCCCCTTTTCTTAGCTTCTTCGGCTTCCATAAGCACTGCTGCTGTAGCTCCAGCATTTAGAGGAGAAGAATTTCCGGCAGTAATTACGCCCTCTAAAGTTCCTTCTCGTTTTTCATACCCTTCTTTTCCCCCATTTTTTTCGAGGTAAAAAGGTTGTGATAATCTTCTCAGTTGAGAAACAGCTTCTAGAGTAGATTTTCGAGCGTTCATATCCCTATCGATAATCATTTTCTCTTCAACATTTCCGGGAGCGTGTCCTTCAATGGGTATTATTTCGCCTTTGAAAAAACCATCTTCGTGACTTTTAACAGCAAGATTATGACTTCTCACGCCAAACTTGTCTAGATCTTCTTTAGTAAATGTCGGTACTTCTTCTTCGTATAACTTCTGTGCTGTTTGTAGCATGTTAAAAGTCGTTTGCAAATCTAAATCTGGTCTGTAAAATATACTGTTTTTATTAGCTGTCGATGTGTTGGGCTCTGTCCCTTTACCTCTTACGCGAGTCATGTGCTCAAAACCCGTTGCTAATGCGGTTTTAGTATGTCCAGTCATAATTTCCATAATGCCAACATGCATACCGCTACCTGCTGAACCACATTGTCGATCTATAGAGAAAGCCGGAACATTAAAAGGAAACCCCGCTAAAAATAACGGAATTCGTCCCCCATATATCCAATTTTCTAATACCCCCGCGGCGACTCCGACTGATACTTCCCCTATCTCCTTTTTTTCTATCCCTTTATCTGCTAATCTTCCGTCAAAAAACTTCATCAATAATTCAGCTAGTAACGCATCCCCTCTTATCTCTCCAAACACATCCCTCTCAGGTTGAGTCGGTCGTGAACGAGAAAATGCTGTACGAGCGTAATCAACTAAGTACACTTCTTTCAAACATAATTCACCTATTTTATTATTTTCAAAATATTTTCAATTAATTTTTTTAGTATTATTATTAAATTATTTAGGATTTTATATAAATATACAGTTTATATTAATATAAGGTATTTTCATCCTAGTTAAAGTGAAAATTGATGATTTATGACTTTAGTAAGCACGATCCCTCATAAAATTCCAAAAAGTCTTATACGCGAATTGGTAAAAAAAAAGTACGATAATATTATTCTTTTTGCATTAGCAGTTTATGGCCCTCATAAATTGATAGAGTTAGTAAACGACCCTACCATTCCTATTGAAAATCGGATGGACGAGAAAATATTTCATAAATGGGCATCTGAATTAAAAAGCAGCCATCTTATCGAAGATTATAAGCTTGACAATAAAGTCTATTATAAAATAACTAAGGAAGGCGAAGACGAGCTTATGAAGCGCATTGAGAACAAACTTCTTCTAAGACGGCTCAGAGATCGCCTAATAGACACCTTTGACGAGATACTTGGAGGATCCACAAAAAAAAATATGAGTTATTCTAAATCTTTATCTGGATACGCACTAAGTTATAAAGATTATTTGTTTGGTCTACTTTCAGTTGATTGGCGTTTAGATGTGATGTTTGACGCAGGAGAAAGGATAGGTGAACTAAACCCCGATAACTATCTATCTTTTGGAGATCTTTTAGATTATAATGCGGAACATTATAGCGATAGACCTGCTCTTCTATATGAAGATACGAAGTATACCTACAAAGAGCTAAATGAACAGATGAACCGTTATGCTAATTACTTTCGTTCTATAGGGTTAAAAAAGGGAGATATCATTAATGTCTTTTTGGAAAATCGACCAGAATTGATGATTATTATCGGAGCTATGTCAAAAATTGGAACGATCGCATCATTAATTAACACTAAACAGCGGTCCGTATCGCTAATTCATAGTTTTAAAAGTAATAAAGTAAAAGCTTATGTAATTGGTGAAGAACTCTTTCAAAACTTTCACGACGTGATGAGTGATCTAGGAATAAGTAGTAAAGATAAACTCCTTTTTTTAATAGATAGGGGTGAAATCGAAATTCCTAAAGGATTCATCAATTTAATGGAGAAAATTAAAGATCAAGAGACGGACACACCATCAACAATAAAAGAAATTAAAGGAATAGATCCATACGCCTATGTTTTTACATCAGGAACAACGGGACTCCCTAAAGCAGCACCTATGAGACACATTCATATGATGGGCTCAACTTATGGGTGGGGTGTGTTTGCGCTGAATATGCAACCTGATGATGTCATATACATTTCTCTCCCTTTCTTTCATAGTAATGCAATACATATAGGATGGGCTAGTGCTTTGCGTAATGGTTCAGCTGTAGCCTTGGCGCGAAAGTTCAGTGCATCTAATTTTTGGAACGATGTAAGAAAGCACAAAGCTACCTGTTTTAATTACATTGGTGAATTATGTCGGTATCTATTAAATCAACCCCCCAGTTCAGAAGATCGAAACCATAGCGTGTATAAGATTTGTGGGAATGGACTTCGTCCTGAGATTTGGAAAGAATTTAAGGAGAGATTTGGGATTCGAAATGTATACGAACATTTTGGAGCAACAGAGATAAGGGGAATGTTTTGTAATTATTTTAATAGAGATTGTACTATTGGTTTCAATTTTGACCCTTACGCTCTCGTTAAATACGATATCGCCGCTGATGCACCTATTCGAGACGAAAAAGGATTTTTTCAAAGGGTTGAGGAAGGTGAAGCGGGATTGTTGCTAATGAAAATCGTTAATCCAACTACTTTTGCGGGATATACTGATAAACAAGCAACCATCAAAAAGATCATTAAAAATCCATTTGGTAATGGAGAGTCTTGGCTAAATACTGGTGATATGATCCGAAATATAGGTTATTACCACGCTCAATTTGTCGATCGCTTAGGAGATACATTTCGTTGGAAAGGAGAGAATGTATCTACTTCAGAAGTTGAGGATGTCATTTCTTCCTTTAAGCAAGTTGAGCACACTTCTGTTTATGGCGTAGAAATTCCGGGAACTAATGGGCGTGCGGGTATGGCTTCGATTATTACTTCGGAAACTTGTGAAAATTTTGACTTTGACGGTCTTCTGTCAGTACTTAAAGCAAATTTACCTCAATACGCAATACCTAAATTTCTCCGCTTTCTTTGCGAATTATCCACGACAAGCACTTTCAAAATACAGAAGTTAAAAATGAAAAAAGAATCGTTTGACATCGAAAAAATAGATGATCCCATCTATATTCTTCTACCTGATAGTAAAGAATACGTTCCTCTTTCAGAAATTATTTATGAAAATATTGGGAAAGGTGCTTATCGATTTTAGAAACCAGTGTAAATTACTTAATTTCTTTTCAGCATTACCAACTTTTCTCTTAAATAATTAAGACATCTTAACTACAGAAAAAAAACTAGAAAAAAAAAAGAATAATTTAAATTTTTATTATTTTCGTTTCTTTTGCATTACAACTATTATTCCAACCATTGTAACGAACATGGAACCTACTATGAATGCTGTCGTGAAACCGGGAATTTCTTCATAACCGGAAGGTAATCCTACGTAGCGAAGTAAAGCCCAATTAATATCTCCATAGAACATACTGGCTTCCCAATCTTTCCAAACGGGGATTCCTTCGTCGGTTTGTGAGACATAAAGATGTGCATATTGGTCATTTTGTTCAAAATCAACAACTTTGCTTATCCAAGTAGCTCTTTCCGTGACATTAGACATAAACATACGACCTATCCAGTAGTCTACATCTTCACTATAGGTAAAAGCTAAATTAAACCACGCATACCACCAAAAGCCTGGATCAGTCCAAAATGTTTTAGTTATATCTCCACCCATCCCATAATATGCTAAATAATAATCTCGCCATCGTCCTTGATTCATATCCCCATAATTTGATTTTAAGTATCCTTCGGGAACATCTCGGGGGTAATT
>JABXKD010000149.1 GCA_013375475.1 Promethearchaeota archaeon | reverse complement strand
TGTTCATTCATTAATAGTTCTCAACTAATTATAAAACTAATTTAATACGTGGATATCAATCAACTAGTAAAGAATTTGTAGAAGCCTAATAGCTAAGGTAAAAATTTAAATTTAAACTAAAATTTCTCAATAGTACACTTAAAACCTATTAGATTCGATAAAAACATCTTGTTATAATAAAAGTAATTTATTAATATTATAATAAACTGGCGGGATTACCGAGTCTGGTCAAAGGTCTTTTGGTTTAGAAGGGTCAAGACCGATTATAGGTGCTGGACTTAAGATCCAGTGGCAAAGGCCTTCGGGAGTTCGAAATTGTTAGGGTTTTCCCTAACATCGAAATTCTCCCTCCCGCCACATTCTTTTTTTAATTTTTATTGATTTTTAGCATATGTAATAATACGAAAGAATAAAATTAATATTTCGATGATTTCTAATTAAATATTAATTCAATATTAACTAAAAGGGATTGAAATGAAATTAACTGAAATAATAGGTTTAGAAGAAAAGCACGCTCGCCTTCTGGAAAAAGCGGGTATTAAGGAAGTGGAAGATCTTCTGACGTTAAGTTACTATCAGGTTAAAGAATTAGCAAGAAGTATCGGAGTCACAGTAAAAGCGCTTGATACCTGGCAAGAACACGCCGACTTAATGAGAATCCAAGGCGTTAATCCTGAACTAGCAAATGCTATAAACCTAATAGGGATCGATTCTGTTAAGGAATTCGCATATCGAAAGGCAAAAACAACAGTTGAGAAGTTAAAGGAATTAAAAAAGGGTAATCCTAAAATCCTTGCTAAAGTTCCAACTTTAAAAAATGTTGAAGATTGGATAAGTGAAGCGAAAAACCTTGCGGAAGTGCCAAAGAAAGGTGAAAAAGTAAAAAAAAAGCCAGCACCAAAAACAAAACCAGCACCAAAGGGAGATTCGAGTCCAGATATCCCAATTACGCCTAACTATAAACCATTTGAAATTTTTGAAAAAGATTATGGCGAATTTGGTCCTGATTACTGGAATAGTAAATGGGATACAGCACCAATCATATATACCGGCCGGGCTTTGAGAGGAGAATCGTATTATAAACAAATTGATGTTGATGTAAAAGCGTTCATAAAAAAAAATGATGCGATATTATGGCATGTTTTGACTCAAGTAGGATTAAGGAAAGACACTCCAAATGAAACGGCTTTAGCTATCCAAAACTTTGTATGTAGTTTTCTAAAATATATTTACGACGACATCGCATCAGAATGTCCTGAATTTTGGCTTTTTCCCTTCGAAGCGATTCAATCAGAAATCGGTGACTGTGAAGATGGAGCTATCTTAATTGCGAGCTTGTTAATTAATGCAGGCATCCCTTCATGGAGAGTCAAAGTGTGTGCGGCTCAAGTAATGGCAGATCCCGTTTTTGCACCATCAGATGAGGAATTAGGCGGGCATGCGTATTGTATATATTTAGCAGATCGTCCAGAATCAGAACGGAAATTAGAATGGGTAATTTTAGATTGGTGTTATTTACAGGATCCAGAAGTGTCGATAGAAAATAAACCTTTAGCACGAAATGGGGGGACAGAGGGGGCTTATAGGGATATATGGTTTACTTTTAATGACGAACAATCTTATGCGCAAAGTAGTTTTGAAGTTAAGGAGGGAAGGATTAGTAAGAATCGAACAATGCGGAAAGACGAAGTTTTAGGTCCATTAGAAGACCTTTTAAGAAGTCTCGCTACCGAAACAATTGATAAAATTTTCAGGAACCTAAATATTGACATCGAATAATTATAAAAGCTAGAAAAATATTATTTTTTTTCACTTTTTTTTAAATTTATATGAAGCAATAAAAAAAAATAAGTATAGTTTATTCACTACTTTCGTCGTTATCAGTTTGATTTAATTGAACTCCACAAAAAGGACAGTATATAACTTTTCTTCCGATCTCGGAGCCACAATTTGAACATTTAGTTTTAAATTTAAGGGTTGATGGAATATTCTCTTTAATTCTTTCAAAAGACCTGTTAAGTAATTCTTGCACTTCTTCACTAATTTCTTTTCTATCTTCTTTCGGATGGGATTTAATGTATATAGATGACAATTCCACAACAAAATTTTCAATTAAGAGGAGTTGCTCTGAATAATTTTTATTCACTTTCAATTTCAACAGTTCTTCTCCTGCTTTAGTTAATGTATAGAGTTTTCTTAGAGGTCCAATTGGGCTTTTGACCATTTTTGATTTAAGAAATCCATTTCCCTCCAGCTTTGATAAAATCGGATATATTGTCCCAGATTTAGCTTCCCATGTTCCTGCAAAATGTTTATTTAAAGCTTGCATTAAATCATAGCCAGATAGGGCTTGACTATTGAAAATGACTTCTATTATAGTAAATTCTAAAGGAGTTAGCTTACTTTTGGTAATATTAGCGAAAATTTCTTGTTTTACTTTAGATCTTAATTCTTCAATATCTTCTTCAAGATCTAAAAATTTTCCTAACCACATTATTAGTAAACTCCTTAAGAATTATTATTTTTTAAACTTTCTTTGCATTTTTTCTAGTTCTTTTTCGACAGAACGTTCTTTCCTTGATTTTAATCCACCGAAATCTATGGTTGCTCCACGATAATAGACTAAATAGACAACCACATGGATACCTAAACCTATGCTCCAAAAGAAAGCAGGAAAGATAAACCAGAAAACTATGATGTTGGTTAAAAAATTAATTACAAATAATAGTAGCAACACGGTAATAAAAGTAACTATGTGAAAAATTACACCTCTTTTTGCCATAGGATATACCCCTCGAGCATAAACTATGTAAGCTGTAAGATGCTCAACGAAACCGATAAACCATCCTAAAATTGGATATAGAAACCACATATAAGAAGAAGTAAATCCATTTATAACAAAAAATAGTGCACAACCAAATATAAATACCCCCAAGTGAATTTTTACTGACATCCTGAAATTTACTTTTTTGAGGGCTATAATGCGGAGGTCATCTTCTGAAAACCCATTATATCTTTTTCCACTCATACTTTTCGTACTCTGTGTTTTAAGTTTCTCTTGAATTATATTTTTAACATCTATTTAAATTATTATGATTTATAAAGGAATAATCATATTTAAATCTATGTAGAATCAACAATATAATTGTAGATATAACAATAAGTTATTAGTCAATAATTATCAGGATTAATATCTCTTTTATACGATTAAAAGTATTAAACTGCTTTTGGTTAGGAAAAAGTTTTAATATCACAATTTACCTTAATTCCCTATCTACAATTCTAATCGGTTTATTGCGTTGTTGTCTGAATATATAGAAAAAATAGAGAAATGGGATCGTAAAGCATTCCTTAGTCTCTATAAGAGCGATTTTTCTCAGAGAACAAAACAGTTTGCAAAAGTTTTTAGCTTTTTTGGAAGTTTGTATTTTTGGGGATTAGTATGGGTATCTTGGTTTATCTATGGCTATATAACAAAAGATTATGATTTGTTAGTATTGTTCACGGGAGCATTTGACCAGTCTATTATTATTCATCTCCTTATTCGATATGGAATCGTTAGAAGAAATAGGCCCTTTATCAAACTTAAGGAAGAGGGTGTGGAACAGCATGATGAATTTATAAGGATACCATATATCATGTCAGAATCAGAAGGTAAATCTTTTCCAAGCGGTCACGTGACGTTTTTTCTTCTATTTGGAATGGTTTTTGCTTTTTATTTTAGTAGTTGGATTATTTTTATGATAGTCTTAGGATTAGGTGTAATAATGGCATTTTCTCGCTTGATTTTAGGAGTCCATTTTCCGAGCGATGTGATTTTTGGATTCGTTTTTGCTTTCTTATATGCTTATTTGTATCTTGGATGGACATATACCTATTGGGCTGAATTTCACTATTGGATAGGGCCAATTATCTCGGAAATATTTCATTTTTGGCGATAAATAACTCACCATCTAATTGGCTTACGAACTCTTTAATAAACTTCAAGTATTTTTACTTATATGATCGAAAGTGAAACTAAAGAAGAAACTAAAGTTGGATTATTTCATATAATAAAACGATTATGGCCTAGTTTTGTTAT
>JABXKD010000148.1 GCA_013375475.1 Promethearchaeota archaeon | reverse complement strand
TTATCTACACCTATAATAGCAACCGTTCCGATAGCAGGATGATTAGTTAAGGTGTCTTCTAATTTTGCCGAAAACACTTTAAAACCACCAACGATTATCATATCTTTCGTCCTATCTACGATTTTTACGTATCCATCTTCATCCATTAATCCAACGTCTCCCGTGTGCATAAATCCATCGCTATCAATTGCTTTTTTAGTCTCATCTGGTTTATTGAAGTAACCTCGCATAACTTGCGGACCTTTTACACATATTTCACCAGGTTCTCCTAAGGGAACTTCTTGTCCCGTATTGGGATCCACTAACTTAAATTCTTCGTTGTTGAGTGGAAGCCCTATACTTCCAAGCTTTTTAACGCCCTTAGAGGGATTACTTGCCGTAAGTGGAGAGGTTTCAGTCATTCCATAAGCTTCTATTAGTTTACCCTTACCGATTATGTCTTCAAATTCCTTTTGAGACTCTTTAGGGAAGGGAGCAGCTGCTGAAACACAAAAATCTAATTTTGAATGGTCCAAGTTTTTAAATTTTGGATTTTTCATTAAGATTTGATATAACGACGGTACGTTTGCTAAAACAGATGGGCTGTATTTTGCCATTTCTTTTATTATGTGATCTGAATCACGCGGATTGGGTATTAAAATTTGACTCCAGCCCAGAAAGATGACATTTAAGGTCGTAAATGTTCCTGCAATGTGGAAGAACGGAAATCCTGATAGAGCAACTCCTTTACCTGCTTCCCAATTAAGCCACTTCTGAAAAATGACTATGTCAGATACTATATTTTTATGAGTTAACATAGCGCCCTTAGGTGGTCCAGTAGTTCCTCCAGTATATTGAATAAAAGCTAAATCTTCCGGTTTTGTGTTGTCCACTGGTAATTCCTTAGAATAGGTGGTAAGAAGATCACTATGAAAGTCCATTACTGTAACACCTTCTAAAGGCGTGACTTTACCCTTAGGAATTTTACCAATTAATTTTCCTAACACCTGCTTTATTTTTGGAAGGTAACCTCCAACGCTCGTAGTTATCGCTAATTTTAACTGCGGTATTTTTGAAGCGATTTTTACCAACCTCCCAGCAAAAATAGCGTCTAAAGTTAACAATGCAACTTTGTTCCCTCCAGTTCCTAAATCATTCAATTGATACTGCATTTGAATGTCTGAAAGGAGAGGAGAAACTCCTGAAACAATACAACCTGCTTTTAGCGTACCAATTACTCCCATCAAGTATTCGGGCGTATTTGGCAAATTAATACCGACTACATCTCCCGTTTTAAAACCGTTTTCAATTAACATATTAGCAAATTGATTTGAAGCTTCATCTAACTCTTTGTAGGTAAACTTTACCCCCATATAATCAAAAGCCATTTTATCGGGAAACTCTTCCATGGTTTGTCGAATAGCCTTAGGATAAGTCATTTCGAACTCTTTAGTATCTAAGTCCTTGACGTGGGCATCCCAAGATTTTTTCCATATTTTATCTTTATACGACATATTTAACATCTAGTTCTTATTATTCGTTTTTTTTCGTAAAAAAGTGTTAATAAATAGTATTGAATCATTTGGATTTATAGTTTTAAGTTTCACTCTGAGTTTTTAAGATTATTTAGGAATATGGTTCTGAAAAAAAAAAAAGAAGAATCTATAAATATATCAATGCTGATAATTAACTACTTTCTAATAATCGAAGCAATAATGAAGAATGGAGAATGGGCGTTTAAAATATAAAAAATAAGAAATAAAAAAAAAATTATTTTCTCAAAACCTTCTTGTCTACCTTACCAATTA
This sequence comes from Promethearchaeota archaeon, assembly GCA_013375475.1. GTDB lineage: Archaea > Asgardarchaeota > Lokiarchaeia > Sigyniarchaeales > SOKP01 > SOKP01. The sequence goes on along the minus strand of JABXKD010000148.1, from coordinate 2,360 downwards.
CTGTTAATGGAAGCTCATCTGAGATTTCTATTAGCTTAGGGACTTCATAAGGGGCACAATTCTCTTTCGCAAAAGAGATTATGTCTTCTTTTAATGATTCTTTGTTCCCATCAAATTCAAATTCTGGGTCCATCTGTATAAATGCTTTTACGATTTCAGATCCAGGGCGATCTGGATTTGGGATGCCAACTAACGCGACCATTCCGATTGCAGGATGTTTAGATAGACTGTCTTCTACTTTGGCGCTAAAAACCTTGAAACCGCCTACGATAATCATATCCTTTGTTCGATCGACAATTCTGAGGTATCCATCCTCGTCCATTATTCCTACATCACCACTATGCATATAACCATCCTTATCAATCGCTTTCGCTGTTTCTTCAGGTTTTTGATAATATCCTTGCATTACTAAAGGTCCTTTTACGCAAATTTCTCCAGGTTCTCCTAAGGGAACTACTTCTCCTATTTCGGGATCCACAAGTTTCAGATCGACATTTTGTATCGGCATACCTACCTTACCCAATTGTTTTTTCCCAGTAGATGGGTTCATAGTGGCTACAGGGCTCAATTCTGTCATCCCATAAAGTTCTAGTAACTTTCCTTCACCTACTATCGCTTCTAGTTTTTCCTGAGATTCTTTTGGAAATGGAGAGGCTGCAGAGATACACTGGCGTAATTTGCTGTGATCTAAGCGTTTAAACTTTTTAAAATTAATCAGAATTTGGTATAAACTAGGCACATTAACTAATACAGTCGGGCTGTAACGCTTAATAGCATTGCATATTCCTAAAGCATCTCTGGGATTAGCAATGAGGACTTGTCCCCAACCTAAGGAAAGAGCACCTTCGCATACTGTTAGCCCCGCGATGTGAAACATTGGGAAACCAGATAATAACATCCCAACTCCTTCTTCCCATTGTAACCAAGCCCTAAGACTTAGCAAATTAGACATAACATTACGGTGACTAAGCATTGCGCCTTTTGGTGGCCCTGTTGTACCCCCAGTATATTGAATCCACCCTATATCTCCCGGAGAAATATCCACTTTTGGTAATTCATCAGAAAACTTTGCCAAAACATCGTCTTGGTAATTATAAACGACTTTTCCTTCTATTGGAGTAACTTCTCCAGAAGGAATATCTTGAACCGCCTTAATTTTAGCCTGTGATTCTTTATCAAACGATCCGACTACGCTTGTAGCTACGACAACCTTTAATTGTGGTAATTTGTCAGCAATATTCTTCAATCTGTGTTCAAATATTGCATCAAGTGTAACTAAGGCAACTTGTTTTCCTCCTTTACCCAGATCACTTAATTGATACTGCATCTGAACGTCCGACATTAAAGGGCTTACTCCGCTTACAATACACCCCGCTTTTAGGGTACCCACGACAGAATAAATATATTCTGGAATATTGGCTAAATTAACACCAACAGCATCTCCTTTCTTAAACCCATTTTCAATTAACATATTAGCGAATTGGTTGGAACGCTTGTCTACATCGTTAAAGGTCATTTCTAAGCCTTGATAGGAAAGAGCCATGACATCTGGATATTTATCGAATATACTTCTCATAAACTCTGGATAAGTCGTTTCGAATTCCGTTGGATCAATATCAGAGACACCTGGGTCCCAATTCTTTCGCCAAAATCTACTTTCGTACGGATTTGACATTTTTCGTACTCACTTTTTTTCTATTTTTGATTAAATAAAATTTGTTAATATTAATTATTGATAGAATTAGTTATAAAGTTTTAAGATAATTGATCATTTTTATTTTAATTTTAGAGGTAGATAATGAGATCACTACATTGAAAAATTAAACTATACTTTTATTCGTTTTTGTCGGTGTGTTAAAACCTTGAGCACTGTAATTCTTTTTTACTTTTACTTTTACTATCCTCCCCCCGTCTCCATGAAACGCTCTTACTTTTAAAGAGAATTATTTTTCTCGATGGAACAAGCAGCTTATTTGATTTTTATGTTTCATATGTAAATTTTAGAAAATTGTCGGAGTAACCTAGTTTTATTTTGAGGGAACCATCACTTATGTAATGCCTTTCAAATCGGGGTTTAATGTTTACAACAAAAACAAGAGAATTCCTTCAATTTCAAGCGGAGACTCATCGCTGGACGAGATATTGGGAGACGATGGTTTTCAAAAAGATTTAGTTCACCTCCTTTATGGCGATAAAAAGAAGTGTGCGAATATTTTATTGACCACCGCTGTTTTAGCTCAAAAATCTTATAACAATGGCGGTTTCGGAGAGGAAACTAAGGTTGCGTTTATTGATGCAAACAACCGTTTTAACCCATATAATGTGAGTAAGTTTGCCGTTTCCCAAAATTTATCGCCTAA
>JABXKD010000147.1 GCA_013375475.1 Promethearchaeota archaeon | reverse complement strand
CTGTCGCTTCTGTAGCAACCTATCGAGGAGTTATCGTTCCAAAAAAGAAGGAAAAACAACGTGTTTTAACTGAAGTTAAAACGATTTTTGACGACGCAATTAATTTAGAACACATCTTAGTTTTATACAAAGGAACTGGTACATGCATTTTCTTTAAGTCGTTTGGTTCAGAACAAATCGATCCTGAATTAATAGGTGGCTTTCTCTCAGCCGTATCCTCTTTTGGGAAAGAAATGGCTACTCAAGAAGCATTGAATGAAATTTCTTATGGAGATAAAATGTTGTTATTAGCAGATGGAAATCTTATAAGAGTGGCGTTAGTGTTAGGGAAAAATGCGTCTTTGATTCTCCGCCGACATTTAAAAGAATTTATTTCGACTTTTGAAAAAACTTATAATGAGGTTTTACCAAACTGGCGAGGTCAATTAAATTATTTCAAAAATGCGGGTCTTATTGTGGATGACTTATTAAATACATCAATTATCCTTCCTCATCAGATATCATACGATTTTTCAAGCGTTAAAGACTTAAAAAATCCCCACTCAAAGGAAGTGTTGAAAGTCGCACAGAGTTGTTGTGAAGAAACTGAAAGGGAATTCTTCTTTATTGCAACTTTACTTAAAGATGCTTCTGAGATGACAAATAAAGATACTGCAGAAATATTTATGGGAATCAAGGAATTGAGGGATAGGAAGATATTAATCCCTATAGAAATCTCCGCTATTGAAGCTCACCCAATTTCTCAACAAGAGCTCAATCTCATAAACCAAAAAGTCGTAACTTTACCAAATTTAACGAACGATGAGAAACAAAAACTCGTGCAAGATTTATCCCAATTAGGGCCAATAGAAAGAGAGGCATATCTTACTAGCTTATCCAAACAAAATGAGATAGTTACTGCTCCGATAAAAACGACAACAGTCGAAGGAGTAGATGTTGACAATAAAAAATCTGCAAAAAAAGGGGTGAGAGAGTTAATGAAGCGAGGAAAAATTGCGGATGGAAAGAAGGATCACGTCAAAGCTATTGAGTTTTACCAAAGTGCTGCTTCATTAGCCTCGAACTGGGAATTAACAGATGATTATGTCAGAATCGAAGAAATTATTCGGAAAACTAAAATTGAAGATCTAAAGGAAAAGAAGTCACAATTGGAAAAAGAAGCAAAAAGTGCTGTTAAAGCAAAAAATTACCCTGAAGCAGCTGTAAAGTTTAAATATGCTTCTAAAATGGCTTCTGAAATCTTCAAGTTAGGAGATACATCTATGACAAAAGAAGTTAAAAGATTAACTAACAAATCCAACGAATACGAGAAATTAAAATAAATATTATTATTTTTATTAATCTATTTTTTATTATTTTTTCAAAAGAATCTTTTTGAACTTTAATCTACAATCCCATTTTCAGTTATCGAAAATATTGCTTCCCCTTCAGGTAAATGCGGTGCATCTATCATTTTCGCTACTCGCTGTTCACCTTTACCCTTTCTCAAGTATACTCTAATTGTTGATCCATGTGCTACTATATTTCCCCCGGCTGCAACAGTTGGATTTCCATAAAAAACATCAGGTTTTGATTGAACTTGGTTTGTTACCATAACGCATAAATCAGGAAAAATGTCTGTTAATCTTAATAAATCGTGTAAATGAGAGTTTATAGTTTGTTGTCGATTCGCTAGAGTGCCTCTTCCAACATATTCACTTCTAAAATGTCCAATCAATGAATCAACGATAATAAGTTTTATATTTTTCTCTCTAATAAGATTAGTTGCTTCTTTTATTAACAGAACTTGGTGATCAGAATTATACGCTCTACCAAAAACTATATTTTTTAAAACTTTTTTATGATCTAAATCAAGACCCTCGGCCATTTGAATGATTCTTTCTGGTCTGAACGTACCTTCCGTATCTATATACAAAGCGTTTCCGCTTAAACCGCCATCTTCTTTTGGTAATTGAACATTGACACATAACATGTGAGCTAATTGAGTTTTTCCTGTCCTAAATTCACCAAAAAACTCAATAACACATCCCGTTTCAATCCCACCACCGAAAAGATTGTCAAGTTCTTGACTGCCTGTTGTAATTCTTGCTATATTTCTTCTGTGTTCCCATACATCTTCTGCAGACTTAAAACCAATATTTAATTTTTCCATTGACGCTTTTATTAACTTCGCTGTGGTTTTATCTCCCAAACCAGATTCTTCTTGAATTATACTAGGCGGAGTGTATGCAATGGACTCTAGGCTGCCAAATCCTGCTTTAATCAGTTTTTTAAGAGTAGCTTCTCCTACACCAGGAAGTTTTTTGACTGCATCCACATAATCACTATTATCATTATCCAAAGCTAAAATTTCTTCATCAAAATCTTCGTCTTCTTCAATTTCGTTATGAAATTCTTCTTCTTCCATTTCCGAATAAGTGTCTACTTCTATTTCTTCTTCTAAAGTGTCGCTATCTTCTAGAGTCAAATCAGTAGATTCAGATTCATCCTCAATAATCTCTTCTTTTTTTGATTCGAATTTAGCAAAATTCAAATGCTCCTTGTAAATCTTACCTTTAGTATGATTGCGTTTACATTCTTGGCAATAATAAGGTTCTCCAATACCAGATTGACCTCCATTACCTACTTCGCTTGCTTTAGCCAATACTAATCACATTTATTTTAAAACTTAGTGTTATTTTTATATTTCTTATTAATTATTGTATAAGTATTGGAAAAGTTATTTTAAAAAGAATAGACACCTAATTTATTAGAATTCTAAAATATTAATATATTAATAAATAGTCACTTGAAAGAAATATCTTTACCGCGTGATTAGCACAATTCATATTTACATAAAACTATATTACCTTATTACAACCAGAATATTTTCAATTGGTGATTAAAACATGAACATATTTTTAGATATTGAATATTATCCTAAAATTGATACTCTTTTATTAGAAAAATCAAAGAATATTATCGAGTTGAACAAAAGTAAGTGGAACCCCCCGTTTTTTACTGATACAGAATTTTACATTGATATAGGTAAAATTCAACAAACTACCAGCGATTTTTTAGGCAAAAAGATTAAAAATGTAATAGTTTTAGGAACTGGAGGATCAATTCAGACTTTACTGGCTTTAAAGCATTTGACAAAAAAGAAATTATATCCTATAACAAGTTCTCGAGCCGTAGAGTTAAAACAATGTCTTGAGGAGACGAGCCCTAGGGATTCAGTTGTTATTCCTATTTCTCGGGGAGGAGAAACTTTAGATGTAAATTCTACGATTGGAATTTTCTCAAAAAAGGGTTATAAGTTTATAGGTCTCTCTTCAAAGGGTACAATGTATAATATGCTAGAGAAGATTGGGTGTCCTATTCTCGAAGTTCCGGATCTTGCAGGTCGCTTTGCGGGTTCAATTTCTAACGTTGGAATTCTTCCTGCGTTTTTGCTAGGTATCAATGTTAGCGAATTCTTAAGTGGATTAAAGAATGGTTATGAAAAATTTATGAATTTTAATGAGAATCCCGCGTTAAATTTTTCAGTGTTTCTTTATAATTTGTATCAAAAAGGGTTCAAAGTTGTCTTTTCTATGCCATATTCGTTGAACCTTGAAGGAAGCGTAGGATTATTTGTTCAGGAAATTTCAGAGAGTACGGGAAAAGATGAAAAAGGATTAATTGGCGCGTATCAATCAGCTCCCTTATGTCAACATTCCGTATTAGAATATCTCTTAGGGGGGACAAAAGGCGCCGTAGTTCCCGTTTTATGGACTATAGAAAATGAGAACTCCGATTTGTTATTAGAATCTTCAATTAGTTACATAAACAACCAAACCGCTCAAACTATTGTAAATTACCAAGCAGATGCTACATTTCAAGCAATATTAGAACAAGGAGTTCCTTCGGCAAAAATCACAATTGAACGCCCTGATGAATATAATATGGGTAATATGATAGCTTTTATTCAATCAAGTGTTTATTATTTATGTCTATTATTAAATGTAAACTGGTCAAATAATCCAAAAGTGATTATTGGAAAAGAAATCGGAAATCAAGCGTTGAAAAACAAGAGTACAACTGAGCAAAGAAAGAACGCTAGGGAAAAATTAGCTAAGAGTGTATTTAATCAAAACTTCTACGAAAAGTAATTTTAATCCTCCTATG
>JABXKD010000146.1 GCA_013375475.1 Promethearchaeota archaeon | reverse complement strand
CATTAAACACGATACCGGAAATTTATTTTATATTAGACGAAATGACAATACCTTTTGAATTGGTTTATGACAACAATTTTTTCTTATTAAAGTACTCTATTGGTTATATCATTGGAGAACCTCCGTTGGGAGGTGTAACTTTTGGATACGAGCTTGAAGAACAGAAAGATAACTTAGAGATACAAAACAAATATAATGTATTAGTAATAGAATGTACGAATAGTTCTGATCCTATTAGGTGGAACGAAGAAACTAAAGTTAAAGAGTTAATTTTCCCTTTTGATGCAGGAATCAATGAGTTTAACTATATAACCGAATTTTTCAATAACTGTGAAAAAGTAGAACAGATTACCATCCTAGTAGGCCCAGATTCTTCTCGAGATAATATTTTGTCTTATATAAAAAGTGGGTCAAACCATATCATCCATTTTGTGGGTAATATCTTTTATTCTAAATGGAATCCTCGGGATAGCTTTTTTTTAACGAACGATGGCGAAATTGTTACATTTAATGACATTAACAATTCAATTCAATCAAGCCAATCAAACCTACATCCTTTCTTATTTTTTAATTCTCAAATATACGATACTCAAGGTAAAAAGCTAAAAAATGTGTTAAGAACATTTGGAGATATTGTAGAAAATTTTGACTACGATAGAATTATCGGTATTATGTCTAGGAATTATCCAATTTTTGATAGTGAAACCAACGAAATAATAGCAAATTTTTACAGTAATTTGTTTAACCAACATAGTCAAGGTGTTTCTCTACTGAAAGCTCGTCAAGCATGTATGGCAAATAAAATGACGAAACTTGTAGAACAAAAGTTTAAAGATTTGTCCGCTGAAGAGGGTACTAAAAATATTGATTTAGAAAGCTCTTTAGCCATATCCAGTTATATGCTTTTTGGAAAGCCGTGGAAAAAATTAAGTTAAAGTATTATTTTAGATTAAATATATTTAAATTTAAAATTAAGAAACTAAAAATGATTAGATTTGTCTGACAGAATTATAGAATTAAGGACCGAAAATTCAAGGCTCAAGAAAGAAGTACAAAATCTAGAAAACAAAATATTGTCTTTAGTTGGGATGATTAGTTTGAAGTCTTCGGGGGGATCTGAAGGTAAAAATATCCTTAATGAACAATTAATTAACCTAATTACTTCAACCAAACAACAGTTAAATGTCGTATCCCCTAAAATTGACAGATTCTATGCCAATGAGCTTAAAAAGTTAACTCAAAAGGGTATTCCCATTTTGATAATCACTAACGACAGAGGAGGTATTCCGAAAGAATTTCAGGAGGTATATGACAATTTAAAAGCGATATCAGGGGTGAAGATTATAAATAATCCCAATGTTAGATATTTATTAGTTTTTAATTCTGAGGAAGCTATTTACTCAGGAGGAGCACTGGTTAAAGAAGAGCTAGAGAAATCAATTTTGATTATCACATCAATTAGAGAAGCCGCAAAACTGAGAAAGATAGCAAGTATTTTTAGTATGATGCTCCCGTCATTTATGAGAGGGAAGTAAATAGTCGTATTTTATTTAAACTTACTTTTGATTTATTGATTAAAGTACTAGAAATGAATCAGGTGTCACTTCCAAATGACAGAAAAGATTATTGACACCAAATTAGGTGAAAAGAAAAATCGAGAACAAAAAAATAATTGGTTCGAAAGAAATATCCGATTTGTTTGGTTTAAGTTCAAAGTTTTATAACGAGACTGCAAAGTTTCTCAAAAAGCAAGAGCAATTGAAGAAAGTAGAGTTCCAAAAAAAATATCGTCGATGGGAATCAAACTTTAAAAATATATATGGAAACGAGATTAATACCTCTCTTTTTCTTAAACATTCTTACTTTGCTTCAATTTTGAAGTCTTTAATAATAGTTAAAGCTCGCGATCTGGAAGAAAGTATTCTTTTTGAAAAAGATTATTTACCAGAATTCGAATATTTTTTCTGTCCTGATTTAGAAAAAGATAAAATTGACAAAATCAATATATCATTAAAAAATTCTCTCTTTTCTCAGCAGGACATCTTTCAAGAATTATACCAACAATTTTTTCTTGTTATTACAAGACATAAAATTGGAGAATTTTACACCCCTCCATACCTTGTTAAAAAAATGATTGAAGATGTTTATGTTGTTGGAAACAAAACGTTAGATCCTTCTTGTGGCTCTGGAAGTTTTCTAATAGAGCTTATTGTCAAGATTTTAAATTCTAATATTAAAAAATCATTAAAATCTGAAGCGATAGAAAAAATCTTTGGTTTTGATATCAATCCGTTGGCTACTCTAACGGTGAAAATAAATATCTTACTACTACTTATTGAAGTTTACAAAGAGGAGTTAAACAATCTCCCGAAAATTAATATTTTTTTAATGGATGCTCTCTTTCCAAATCAATATGAAAAAAATTTAGGAATTAATTTATCAGAACTATTTAATTCATTTGATTTAATTATTGGGAACCCACCTTGGTTAACTTATAAAGATATTAATAATAAAAAATATCAGGTTAAAATTCGAACATTAGCTGAAACTTTAGGAATTAAACCTCAAAGTCAATATATCACGCATATCGAGCTAGCCTCAGTATTTTTTTACGCCATACCCTTGTCCTATTTAAAAAATGGAGGAAAAATCTTTTTTGTCATAACTAAAAGCGTTTTAAATGGGGATCATTGCTTTAAGTTCCGCGCGTTTTCAATTTTTAATATGATAGAAATATGGGATTTTCCTAACAGTAAAATCTTTAATGTAGAACATATCTGTTTAAAAGCAGAATTTATAGGGAAAAACACTAAAATTAAAATTAGTGAGAAATATCCAATTAAAACTAAAATTTATGATAGTAATCTTGAACTACAAAAATCAACCAGATATACGAGTTTAGAGTTTGATGAAAATGGAGCTAAGATTATTCTACCCGAAGAAGAAATCAAATTCTTAAATGTTCTTTCCCAAAGTGAGTATAAATCTAAATTCTTTCAAGGAGCGACTTTAGTCCCTCGATCATTAGTTTTTTTTAAAACTAGCAAGATAGACGGGGATTACCTATATATTTCCTCAGATCCTGAAGCTACTTCACGAATTAAGAAAAAGTGGAAATATTGCTTTCAGAATGTAAAAATTGAAAACAAATTCAGGTTTAAGACTTTTCTAAATAAAGATTTGGTCCCGTTTTATATAAAGCAATTCAAAGAGGTTTTTTTACCAATTAACCAAGATTTTAAATTGGATGATAATCATCTTCGAGAAAACCCACGAGCACTGGACTTTTATGATAAACTCAATAACTTTTACCAAGAAAACAAAAAAGAAACAAGCGCTATTAAGACACTATTTTCAAATTTAAACTACTGGAATAAATTAACCAAACAGGTTTCAAATAAACAATATATCGTAGTATACAACGCAAGCGGCTCACGTTTAAAATCGGCGGTTATCGATAACGAAGAAAAAGCAATAGTTATCTGTTCAGAAAATTACTATTATTCTACAGCCTCACAAAACGAAGCTTATTATTTATCAGCGATTTTTAACTCTCCAATCTTTTCTAAAAACATTAAAATAATTAAATCCAGCAGGCATATTCATAAAAGACCATTCTCTTTTCCTATCCCACCATATGATCCCGAGAATGAACTTCATAGAACATTAGCAAAAAAAAGTCAAAAATATCATTCTATTGTGCAAGATTTAGTACATAACAATCCAAAGATAACATCTGAGAAAGTAAAAATGTTCATTACTCAAAAACTAATTAAGTTGGATAACTTAACGAAAGAAGTAGTTTTTAAGATTTAATGTGATAAGAAAATAAGCTATGATACTATTATTATCAATAATTTGAATTTTGCAAAAGTTTATCTTTCATAAATATATTAATATTCTAAAATATAAGAACTCTATCGTGGTATTTATCGTTGTGTTAAGATCATTCTTAGAAATCTTGCTTAAGAATAAATAAAGAAATTAGTTTAAAGGCGGTTTCTACGACATACTAGCGGAATTGTTAATACAGAACCGTCGCTAAACTTAAAGTGTCTGTCGGTAATAAATTTCTCAAGTTCTTTGTCCAAAACAATACTCTCAGCACTCTCTGTAATTGTGATAGCTTTCGTTAGTGGATTAGCATCTTCACAAACAATTTCAAATAAATCAACTAAAGAATTTGGATTCAGACCAACAATCGCTATTTTATCCTGAATATCTGATACGTGAGAAAGAAAATTAACTGCCATCAAAT